>JABINZ010000240.1 GCA_018698135.1 Bacteroidota bacterium | reverse complement strand
TTTTTTCTTTCCCGACCCTAAGAAAGACTATAATGAAATGAATACTTTTTCAGAAGGGAAAGAAAAGGTTTACAGGCAATCGGACAATCCTTTAAACCGCTCGGGTTTGTTATTTTCGGGAGCCAACAATGCATGGAGCGGTAAAGACGTTCCCCAAGAATTGGAAGATGGGATATTAACTGCATATGAAGTTTCTAATATGTATTTACCCAATACCCGTTTGGTGGTTCTTTCTGCCTGTGAAACAGGGCTGGGTGATATCAAAGGTAGCGAAGGGGTGTTTGGTTTGCAACGTGCATTTAAAATGGCAGGTGTAGAATACATTATTATGAGTCTCTGGAAAGTACCTGACAATGAAACGGCTGAGTTTATGGAAATTTTCTATACCTGTTTATTTTCAGGAACAACAATCCCCGTAGCTTTTAATTTTACCCAAAAACAAATGAAAACCAAATACAAAAATGATCCATATAAATGGGCCGCTTTCGTGTTAGTGAAATAAATTCGAACAATGGCAGTTAATATATTTTTGAGCAATAAAAACCTATTGTAGAAGAATCTGGTTCCAATAACTATCGAAATGTTTTAAAAGTGTTGTAACTAATTTTAATTATCAATATATGAAACCCTAGATGTGAAGACATGAAAAAAGGCTTTCAAATTATCTCTGAAAGCCTTTTCTAATGTGGGCGATGAGGGGCTCGAACCCCCGACCCCCTCGGTGTAAACGAGGTGCTCTGAACCAACTGAGCTAATCACCCAATATTTAAAGAACTCTTTGAGCTTTGCCTGAAGCAGACAACTAATGCCCAAATGCGGGTGCAAATATAAGTTAATATTTTAATTCACAAATAAATATTGTCAATACTGTGTTCTTTTTTCCTTCTTCTCTTATAATGTAGAATAAGACACTCTCTCAATTTCAGTGTCTGACGAGATTAATCAAAAAAAGCGCAAGAAAATTAACCTGCGCTTTTGCATTCAAACCAATTTAGAGAGGACTAAAATATTCCAGTCAAATCCATATAGTGTCTGTAGCCTATTGAAATATTGAATGCTCCAGCAGTACCATCAAAATCTCCTGTTGGTGATTCAATTTTATATTTCATGGGAACAAAATAAGATGCTGAAATTAAAAAGCCACCTAAATCCAATCCAATTTCAGGACGCAATCCTAATGAATAGGCACGCCCACCTTTTGTTACATCAGTACCAACTGTTACATCTGGTGTTGACATTTGAGAAAGGCCCAAACCTAAACTCCCATAGGGACTGAATGATTTATCAGGGTTTAATAATCGATATTGACTTTTAAGTCCATAAAGAGCAAGTCCATATACCCCAAAATCAAAAAACGACTCCCCTTCACTTCCTATTAAGGCAGCACCGCTGTACATTAATCCAACGGCTAATTTATTATCTAACTTATCTAAGCACATCATCACATCAGCTTCATAACCTAAGCCAAAAGAGCTTAATCGATCTCCTGTTACGTCATCGGTAAATGCATTACCTCTGGGGCCAGCATATCCCACTTGTCCTGAAACAGTAAATAGCTGAGCATATGAGCTCAGACTTAACATACTTAATATCAATAGAATTGTAAATAATTTAAATGTTCTCATTTTTGCTAATTTTTACTAATTGTTTTATAAAAAAATACTTATCCTATAAAAAACATGAATGCTTGAATCATCTATATTTAAAGGGATTTGAAGAGAATAGCATACGTCAAACCTAATGGTTTTATGGCAAATGATTAAAACAAATATTTATTTTATAATTAGGCTATTTTGTTTATTAAATTATTCTCAATTTACTTTCAAGTATTGTCTTTAATCTTAAATATCTGACACTTTTTCTCTCTATTTGAATAAACTAACAAATACTACTACTAATATTGATAAATAAAACACTAATAACACCATATTTGAAAGTAACACTTTCCTTTTTATTAGATTATCAGCGCCCTTGTAAATTGTTGGCAAAAACAATTGAAGAAAAACCTTAAACTGACCAAGTTCTTCATTATCAAATGTTATTCCTAAATAGTCTTTAAACTTGAATTTAGGCTTAATCAATCCATCTTCTCGTTTATAATCTAAATGGGTTTCAATTATTCTAGTTCGATAAATCATACCAATCACTAATAAAATGACACAAACTATTTTCAGCCAAAGGATTATCAAATTACTTTCTTTACTAATTTAAACCATTTAAAAGGAGGATAACGGAGTGGTAAGTCTAACAGATTTAGTGATTTCATTACACCCTGACTATTGGAAAATGCCTGAAAACTGTTGTAACCATGATATACACCTTTACCACTGTTCCCTACTCCACCAAAGGGTAAATAATGATTTGCAAAATGAATCAATGTATCATTTATACAACCACCTCCAAAGCTTATTTGTTGAAGTATTTCTTTTGCTTGTTTACTTTTTCCAAAATAATAAAACGACAAAGGCTTTTCATTTTTATTAATATAATCGATAGCCTCACTAATCTCTTCAAAACTTATGATGGGTAATAATGGACCAAAAATCTCCTCTTGCATAATAAGAAAGTCAGACTTAACATGGTCGATTAGTGTTGGTTCAATATATTTATTTGCTCTTTCTGTTTGGCCTCCTACTACAATTTTTCCTTGCTGCATCATATTATGCAATCGGTCAAATGCTTTTTCGTTTACAATTCGCGGATAAAACTCACTTTCTTTGATGTTAATACCATACATATCTGTAAAACAGGCTTTTATTTTTGCAATCAATTCATCCTTTATTGAATGATGTACAAACAGATAATCAGGAGCAATGCATGTTTGTCCTGCATTAATCGTTTTTCCCCAAGCAATTCGCTTGGCAGCCATCTCGATGTTGGCATGTTCATCTACTATACAAGGACTTTTACCACCTAATTCAAGAATAATGGCCGTTAGGTTTTCGGCTGCTGCTTTCATAACAACTTTACCCATAGCAGGACTTCCCGTGAAAAAAATCAGATCAAACTTTTTCGCTAATAAAATCTCGTTCACATGACGCCCACCCTGAATACATGAAATATAATCTGACTCAAAATTATCAAGTAACATTTTCTCAATAACTTTAGCAACATGAGGTGTATAAGGTGAAGGTTTAACAATGGCACAACAACCAGCTGAAATACATCCAATTAAAGGATTAATCAACAATTGAAATGGATAATTCCAAGGAGCCATGATAAGGGAAATACCTAATGGTTCATGGTAAATTTTGCTACTTGAAGGCCATAATTTAAGGGGAGTTGGAGCTTTTTTAGCAGACATCCAATCCTTTAAATTCTTTATATGAAAATCCAATTCATCAAGTACCAGCCCAACTTCTGTGTAATAAGCTTCTTGTTTTGATTTTCCTAAATCAGTTTTTAATGCATCATAGATAAAGTCCTCATGAAGTAGTATAGCCTTTTTCAGCTTCTTTAATTGTTCAATTCTAAAATGATAGGATTTTGTTTTTAACGAGGAGAAAAATGCTTTTTGCCTTGCCAGCAAATGATCTATTTCAGAATTTGTTGTTTCTTTCATTGCTATTTTACCTTTTTAGGAATTTTACTCATAGCTCTTTCTGCAATGGCTGTAATACTTAATGCTGGGTTGACTCCAGGATTTGCTGATATCATTGATCCATCAATCACGTACATATTATTATAACCAAAAACTTCATTGTTTTTATTGATGACTGCACTTGAACTATCTTCTCCCATAACCGCACCACCAAGAATATGGGCAGTAGATGACAATCCTGCCAATGTTTCCAAAGAAAAAGAAGTAGCCTTCCCTCCTACTATTTTGCTGTATTTTTCAACTAAATCAATCGATTCAGGAATAAATGGACTTGGCTTTTTACCTTTACCTACAATTGACCGCATACTGCCAAAGAATCCTATTTTGAACCTGAGTGTACTATCAATGCTTTGCATAAACAAAAGGACTGCCGTGCTTTTCCCCCAATTATTTACAAAGTATACTTTGAAATAACTCCAAGGAGCTTTAAGCAATTGTACTATCATTCTGAATAGTCGAATAAAAATATTGCTTCCAGTTGCCAGCGGAAAATGAAGTAACTTCCAAAAACCAGATCCTTCAGAATATCGAACCACTTCTAAATGGCTATTATCATCCGTATGCAATAAACTTCCGATTGCCACTCCTTTAGATAAATCCTTGTTGCTGTCTAATGTGGAAACGCTTATCAATGTCTCATTATTCGTTCGGATAAAATCGCCAAGCTTCTCGGACAAATGGGTAAGAGAGCTTTTTTTAAGTTTTAACATGAGCTTAATCGTACCTAAAACTCCACCTGAAAATATGACCGCTTTTGCAATGAGTTTGCTATTTCTAGCAAATAGCTGGGTACTAGATTTAATATATACTTCATATCCATCTGAACCATCACAATCAACTGGTTTGACATCATAAACCTCTCTTTCTGCCCTAATTTCAGCACCCAGATTTTGGGCTAAATGAAGGTAATTTTTGTCCAATGTGTTTTTAGCATGATGCCTACAACCCGTCATGCAACCACCGCAGAAATTACATCCTGCTCGTTTTGGGCCATCTCCATTAAAATAGGGATCTTCAACCAATTCATTTTCCTTTCCAAAAAAAACACTCACATACGGATGTTCAAATTGGTTTGCACGATTGATTTCTTCTCCTAATTGTTTTAAGGCTATATCTCCGTCAAACAGTTTTGGATTTCGACTTGCACCGAGCATGTCAAGTGCAATTTGGTAAAATGGTTTCAACTCCAATCCCCAATCTGCCAGTTTACTCCAGCTACCTTGATTATAAAAACTTGGTTTTGGAATTGGTAATGTGTTGGCATAAACAAGCGATCCGCCACCAACACCATTTCCAGAAAGTATGGCAACATGTTTAAAGATTGTGATCTTCATGATACCAAAAAAACGCAATGCAGGAATCCATAACCATTTTTTCAGATTCCAATTGGTTTTAGCAAAGTCTTCTGCTTTAAACCACTTTCCTTTTTCAACAACAAGCACTTTATAGCCTTTTTCTGAAAGTCTTAAAGCGCTTACTGACCCACCAAATCCACTTCCTATGATGATATAGTCGTAATCGTACTGCAAAGCTTGTTTTTTTATCTTTTTTAACTTGTCCGTAAAAATAAGACTTTTAGCCCGTATCGAAATAAGTTCTATGATTATTTTATTGTAGTGAAATATCAGAGACTGAGATTAATTAAACAATCCCGATGCTATCATTTATAAAATGTGATACTCGAGCAAGAATTTTCGATCTATGTGGATGAAGCTTACAATGTCCTGATAAAAACAAATTCAAAGATTAAGATTATAATCCTAAGAGCTCAACCAGCTTATTCTTTTTACCTGAAGCTATCATCACTTCAGACTTATCAGACATAAGCAGAGAGCCTGTTTTCCCTTTGTGATAGCTAAGGATATGGCGCAAGTTGACAAGATTTGATTTATGAACTCTCATAAAGCCATATTCGGATAATTGCTCTTCGATTTTCTTGAGTGTTTTACTTATTAGTTTAGATGAACCATCTGTAAAATGAAATCGGGTATAATTATCGACACCTTCACACCGTATTATTGTGCCAATTTCCAATAAATCAAAACCAAACTGGTGAGGAAACATGAACTTATTCGTTTGAATCGCATCAAAGTTTTTTACTTTGTTAATACTTTCTATGATGCCTTGTTGGGATAACCTGTTTTTTACTTCCTCCACAGCCTTGATAAGCTCTTCGATATCTAAAGGCTTCATTATGTAATAGGCGGCTTTTTTATTCAATGCTTCAATTGCGTAATCGCTATATGCAGTTATAAATACGATTTCAAAATCATCCTTCCCTACTTTTTCAATCAAGTCGAAAGCATTACCATAAGGTAGTTCAATATCAAGGAAAAGAAGGTCAACATCATTATTTCGGATAGCCTGTATCGCCTCATCTATATTAGAAGCAGTAGCTACAACTTTAATTTCAGGACAGTATTTCTCTAAATAAGCTTCCAGCGTTTCTCTTGCCGGCAGTTCATCTTCCACTATAATTGCTTTGATTTCCATTTCAGTATTATAATTCAGGAATAGTCAATGTCACCTTTGTTCCTTCCTGATTATGATTCAAGTCTTCAATATTCAACTCTATATTTTGTTTATACAGTTTATTCAGTATTTCCAATCGTTTCGTTGTGTTTACAATACCTTTCGATTTATTCTTCTTTTGATTCTCCGTTTTAAGTTCCTGGGATTTTGTTCGCCCAATCCCATTATCAATAATTTCTACTTTCAAGCAGGAGTCTTCTTTTATAATCTCAACTTTTAACAATCCGTCCTTTTCTTTATATCTCAGACCATGCCATACTGCATTTTCAATATAGGGTTGAATTAACATGGGTGGAATTCTATATTCATCTGCATTGATGTTTTTGTCAATATTGAAAGTATAGCTAAACTTATCAGCAAACCGGATATTCTCAAGTTCAATATAGGATTTTAGCATTTCAATTTCTTTTGATAATGGGATAAAATCATATTCTGAATTTTCCAAAATACTTCGAATTAGCCGTGAAAAACTGGATAAATATTTATTGGCTTTAATCTCATCGTTTTTAGCAATAAAACTATTTACAGAGTTTAATGCATTGAAAATAAAATGAGGATTCATTTGTGTTCGTAAAGATTTCAAGTCAAGAAAAAGATTGTGTTTTTTCTGTATTCGAATTCGTTGAAAGGCACTTATCAATGCAAAGACGAGCAAAGCAACCACAATAAAAAGAAGGATGATCAAATTCCTTTGGTACTTATTACTTTCTGTAATCAATAACTGATCTTTTTCCATGGATTGCAATTGAATGTCAAAAAGCTGTTTGTCTTGTTCCAACAAAACGATACGGTTTTGATTATCTGTCAGTTTTTTTGCCACATCAATCACTTCGTTTATCTCATTTTCCTTTATCTTGTATAATTCATCAACCAGATCAACATAAGTTTTATAACTTTCAATGGCTTGATTGCCTAAACCTAGCTCTACATAACTTTCAGATTGAGTTTTTGCTGCTTCAATTTTGTATTCAATACCAATTTTTTCCTGTTCTAACTTCTCATTCTTTTTAATAACATCAAGTGCTTCATCAGGTTGATTCTGACCATTTAACGCCTGTGCTATTGATGTATTGTTTCTGAAAGACTCTTCTGATACATTAATTTCCTGCTTTTGCAATACATCTATATTTTCAGTTAAAGTATTGCTAATTGAGTTTCGAGATTCAATCTCTTGCTTATACATTTTGTTTAGTGCATAATATTCAGCAAGTAGGTTTTGTGATTTAAGTTGAAGTTTTCCGTTTGCTGTTGAAATTGCTTGTTTGCTTGCTTCTGTTAAATAATGCAAAGCTTTCTCATCATTAATTTCGATTAGAATGATAGCAATTTTTAGTTTTATCTCTGTATTCTTATCAATCTGTGAAAGCTCAGTAGCAATTTTTTCAGCTTCTTTGAAATTGACAAGGGCTTCAGTAAATAATTTGGCAGAATAATTATTATCACCTAATCCTTCCTGAATTAGCAATTTTTGCTGTTTATTAACACTTGAATTAAGGAGTAAATTAAATAGGTCAATACTTTTTTGATATTCTTTAGCTTGAAGGTAAAGATTAGCAGCGACCAGATTATTATCAAAAAATCTAGAATTTTTCGCACCATATAATCGTGCACTTTTCTGATAATTCATTGCGGCAAGATCGTATTGTTTGAAATGTTTATAATAAACACCCAAAACTTCGAATGTTCTTGCCTGCTTTGTTTTGTCTTTTTCTTCTAAGGAGAGAATCATTGCCATTTCAATAAAGTTGAAAGCTTTCTCAGGATTCGTCTCAAGTTGCATGCTCACTGAATCCAACAGCAAGTCTATATCAGAAAATGAATAGTTTTTAACATCATTAAAACTTTGTCTTTGTGAAAATGAATTACTCTGCGAATAAACAACCGAGATGATAATCAGTAGAAATAGAAAAAAAAATGACACTTTTTTTAACATGCGCTTCTTGTTTGACCAAGTAAAAGTAACAAATTATTCAGAGCTAGTTTCAATTTCAGAGGTATTTAGCTCAATGGAATCATGCTTTCCCTCAACCTACACTCTATTTGCCTAATTGGATTAGGGGCTTACCTAATTGCTAGTTTTTCTCAGTTTTTTCATGCAACATGCTTTTCTGACTACCGACTCCATCTATCATTGAGTTCCAATTTCACAATAATAAAACATGCTATTTTTTTTTGCCTAATAAAAATCCCCCCTAGCCTAACTCCTTTATTGTCCTCCCTAAAAGTAGCTTTTTTGAAGCTGATTTGCCCCTTAGTTTTGATTCAAAATCGAAATTAAATTTTATTCAATTTTAAAAAAAACAAATGAAAACAAAAATTATTTTAGGCGTTCTGGCACTACTAATTGCAAATGCAAGCTTCGGACAATCAGCAGGAAATGTAATTTACAACAATCCTCAAGCGGTTAAACCACAAAGAGTACTTGTAAATATAAGTGCACCTGATAATCGAAATGTTATTCTGCAGGCCGATGTATTAATAAACATGAAGCCAACAAGTTATGTTGCCATATTTAGTGCAACACAAAATGGGAAAACGGCTACTGAAACAGATTCACTATTGAATATTCGGTTAGCCATGGTTGAAAATGGATTGAAACAAATGGGTATTAAAGCTAGTGATATCCATATTGATGTAATTTCAATGCTACCCACTTATTCCATAAAGCTTGAGAAGAAGAAATTTAGCCATACAGCAAATGAAATACCCACAGGTTTTCAAATGAAGAAAAACATCCATGTTATTTTCTATAATCATGATAAGCTTTCTGAAATCATCTCTCACGTTGCTAAAGCTGAAATTTATGACATTGTAAAAGTTGACTACAATTTGTCAAATATTGAGGCGGTATATGACTCATTAATGGAAGCTGCCAGTCTGGTTATTAAAATGAAAGAAAAACTATATGAAAAAATGGGACTTCATCTGGAGGTTGAAAATATGTCGGACGGTTTTAATGTAGCCTATCCATTGGAGAGATATGCAAGTTATACAGCATTCAATACGGGGAGTTCAATTGAAGAAGTAAGAATTGCCAAGAAAAGAAAAGACCGTGCGGTAAATGTTTACGTTAGTGGAAGTAATCAAAAGGTTAATATAAATAACTACGATAAAGACGAAGATGAAACTAGGTTTATTGTAAATCATACGGAAAAGAAAGAGACCATTTATTATAACAAAATCCCTTACAATCAATTTGACAGGGTTATGAATGCTGACTTTGTCGCTCCAAGAATCCAGTTCTTTTATACGTTAAAAGTAAGGTACTCATCAACAAATAAAAAGGCATGGGACGACCGCAAAGAAATTGAAAACAAAAGGAAAAAAGAAAACGAAGAGCGGGCAAAAAAAGGCTTGTTTAAGAAAAGATAAGGACCATTTAAACCTTTGAAATTTATTCAAATATTAAAATCAAAATCATGAAAAAAATAAGCATACTACTATTACTGATAATGGCCGTTCTGAGTCTGCATGCACAGTATAATTTGCAAAATCTTCAACCCCAATATCTGGAATTGAGAACTTCAACAGACAATCTTATTAAGATTTACCCCATTAAAGCCAATAAGGTATTTACAGCGGCTCATAAAGACATCAGTAAATTCACCAATCTGGAATCCGCAATCAGGCTTAACAAGATTGTTGTAACAGAAGTAAGCACTTCAGGGACTGTTAATACCTTATACGCACAAAATATCTCGAAGGAAACCATTTACCTGATGGCTGGAGAAATTATCAAGGGAGGTAAACAAGACCGAATTATCGGTTCAGACGTTATTATCCTAGCGGGTGAAAAGAAAAACATTTCAGCTTTTTGTGTTGAGCGTGGCAGATGGTCGGCTCAGGAATCAGGGACAAAATTTGAAGGCTATTCAAATGGTGTGAGTCAGAATGTAAGAAAAGCTGCTGTAATTAGTAAAAATCAGGGCGAAGTATGGTCGAACGTCAGCCAAGTTAATTCCAGCAATGGTGTAAGTTCAAGTACAGGAGCTTATACTGCCTTGGAAAAATCGAAAGAATACAAGGATAAGATGCAAGCATATTTATCAGTCTTCCACTCGGCATGGGATCATGATCCTACTGTTGTAGGGATGATTGCAGTTTCAGGTAATAAAGTAATTGGTTGTGATATATTTGCGACACATGATATTTTTAAAAATGCCTATAACAATCTTTTACACTCTTACATTACTGAGGCTATCTCTAATGGATCTACAGTGACGATTACAATGACCGAAATCACTAAGTATCTGGAAGCTTTCCTAAAAGATGAAAGCAAACAGGAAGAATCCTTACGTAAAAATGGAGATGTGTTTATGCATGAAAATATGAAAGTTCATATTTCTGTATTTTAGAATTCCAAATCGCCATCTTAAGCATCAGTTTCTCCATTTTTACAATACAAAAAACTGTGTGACACTGAGGGATTGAACTTCTGTCCCCTCAGTGTCTCCACTTTTACAAAGCAAAAGACATAAAGCAATAAAGCTGAGTGACACTGAGACATTGAACTTCATCTTTGAGAGACCAGATGAGGGGAAAAGTTAAAACAACTGAAGAACGAACATCAGAGTCACCTGAAAAACACTCTGCTTTGTTAGCATCGAATATGCTCTAATTTTTTAATGTATTTGTAAACAATATAGAGAGGAATAATACCAAATACACCAAATGAACAATCAATCATTCTCCAGAAAAAAGGAATATCTCTAATGGCTCCAGCTATTAAAGCCAAAGGAATAACCATTAAGCAGGCAATCATCCCGAATTGTATGACCCAGATATTCTTTACAGGATCTTTTAATGGACCAACAAACGCAACTGCAATTACTATATGTGCAAAAGCAAGCCAATCGGTTCCATAAGCTAGAAAAGGAAAATTTGCATTGGTTGAGTTGATACCAATATACACTTCATTGATCCAAGCATAAAGAAAAGCAGGTAAAAATGTCAAATATTTGACCGCTAGCTTTAATTGCATTTCAATCGGAAAGGCAGTAATCCCACTCAAAACAAGCGCTATGATAAAGAAGATAATCCAAATTCGTATCTTTTTTCGAAGTTGTTTGTGCAGCTTTTCCATTAATACAATTCTTTTCGCAATACAGTAATATCTGCCCTATTTGATTCATATTGTGCAGGAATTTTCCGAACAACTTCAATAGAAGCAATTTTATTAATTTTTGTTTCTTCCCCAATTTCATTAACAACAAGCATATGAGCAGCTTTATTAAGGGTTTCCTCATCAATATGTGCCATATTTAACGCTTCTATTATTAAATCACACTTTGCTCTTTGCTTTTCTATTTTAACAAACTTCCATTTGCTTGCATCAACTTCCTGTTCATCCATCACACTATCGTATAGTAGTAATTTTTGATCCCACAGTTTTGCTTGTCTGGCAAAATAAAACGCCCAATCCTTCAAATCAGGAGCTTCGTGAATTATTTTTTTGCTTTTCACTAATAGTTCAGCATCTCCATTAGGAGAAATAAGAAACGACCAAGGTTTGGTTTCCCCAGGTGCTACTTCCCAAGTAAACATACCTAATTCCAATACTAAATTATTGAGTTGATCAGTAACCAATTGTTGTTCGGTAGCTGATTCATCTTCAATACTCTTACGAATTTGTTTTTCATGCTTAATGAACCAATCCCACAGTTTCTTAATATTTTTGTCAATCACTTTTGATCAATTTTTGAAAGTAAATAAAAAATACACTTAATGCCGAAATTATTAAGCACGTCTTATTCAGTGTATTTATTGATTAAGCGAATCATTAATTCATTTAAAAACTCCACCTCATAGCTACCAACTGTAGGTTCAATGTGATCATTGCCAATACCGCTATGGTTGGTAATAAAAACATAGGTTCCATTTGTTGAAATGGAAAAGAAACGTAACAAAAATTCTGTATCTTTATCTATTCCACTTGCAGAAATAGGAATTATCTTGATTCCTTTTTTGCTACTCTCCTTAATTAATTCATGAATTTCACTAATAATTTGAGGATCGTAATGAGGTGGTGCATCTAAAAGCAGAAAAGCTATTCTGGTGTATGCCTGATCTGACCAATCTAATTTGTTGATCGCCTCGTTTAAACCTGTATGGACAGCTTCAGGAAAATCGCCCCCTCCTGCAGATTTCTGATTATTGATATAACTGATTGTGGATGAAATATTATCTGTAAAAGATGAATGCTTAACAACGTATGCATCACCTATATCTCTATAAAATACAGTGGATGTATAAATGTCTAATGCAGGATTGTTGTTTTCCACATCCATTATCACATCCTTCAAATCCTTTTTCAAAAATTCAATTTCATCACCCATAGATCCTGTTGCATCAACAATAAACGAGAGCTGAACTTTTTTACCACATGCTTGAGGAGATGTAACCAACTCATTTACACCATCTTTATATAGCTTGACTGCTGTTGATATTTGAATATTATTCACAAATAGAGTCAAGTCTTTTGTATCTATTGAAGTTTGTTTATCAAATAATCCAACCCACAATTCAGCTTTACCAAAATTATCAGTTTTGGCAGTCCATACTATATCATTTTTGAATTTTAGGTCAATTTGCACATTACAAACTGCAAGTCCACTATTGTCTTTAAGAAGCACAGAAACTCGGTTATTTGTATAAAAATCCCAATATTCAGATTTCAAGGAGTAATCCTTCAAAGCAAGTAAATCATCCCAAAAACCCCAATTATCCAAATCGTTCCATTCTCCTGCTGTAATTAAACCAGCATATCCGGTACTATCGCCTCCATCATCGCCAAAGTCGGCTCCTGAATATGAATCAATTGATGAATCTTTACTGCAACTTGAAAGAATGATAATAGCAATGATGATGAGCAAAGAATAAACTTTTTTCATGATATTTTTATTAATAATGTTTTATTAAAGATAGAGTAATAAAGCCTGTTTTTGGTTGCTTAATTTTCAAAATTGTATTGCAATTTAGAATGAAGAAAATACAAATTGATGCATGGATTATTCCTGAAAATTATTTTTTACGATTCTTTTTCTTATCGCCCCTAGTTTTAGGTTTTTTATATTTTTGGGCTAGCTCTCTTCGATAGGAACCACCTTGATTCATTTTTTTGTTTTTGTCCTTCTTTTCGTGCGTATTTGGTCCACTTACTGAAATCTTCTTATTACGACCAGGGTTTTTGCCTGCAGCACTTTTAGGTCGTTCTTCTGGTGTTAATTCTTTTGAGATAGCAACTTCTTCAGGGAAATCAATCAGGGGTATTTGATAAGACATCAATGATTCAATAGCCTCTTTTGCTTCCGTTTCAAGCTCCGTATAAAACAAGATTGATTTACCTTCTTGTTCTGCTCTTCCAGTTCGACCAATTCTGTGCATATAATTTTCTGGAAAATTAGGTGTATCGAAATTAACCACATGTGTGATTAGTTCCAAATCCAGACCGCGAGCCATCACATCGGTACTGATCAATATCCTGTTTTTCCCTTTATTAAATTTCTCTACTGATCGTATTCTGTAGTTCTGCGATTTATTTGAATGAATTACTCCGGTTTCTGAGCCATACATACTTTCCAGTGCATCATATAATTTGTCTGCACTTTTTTTACTGGGCATAAATACCAGTACTTTGCTAAACTCAGTTTTATCTTTTAACAAATGAGAAAGCAGATTTATTTTAGTATAAAAATTGGGAACCTGATAACAAGTCTGTGTTATATTTTCAAGCGGAGTTCCACTGACTGCAATGGATATTTTAGTGGGTGCAATAAAAAATTCATTGATAAGTTCATCCACTTCATCAGTCATAGTAGCCGAGAACATTAGGTTTTGCCTTTTTTCAGGTAAAAGATCGAAAATATTAGTCAGCTGAAATCGAAAACCTAGATCCAGCATTACATCGACTTCATCAATGACCAGCTTTTTCACTCCTTTTAATTGTAATACGCCACAAGCTGCCAAATCATATAATCGTCCTGGAGTACCAATAAGCACGTCAACTCCCTGAGCTACTGATTGTTTCTGTGTATTAATATTTGTCCCTCCATAAACGCCTAAAACACGCACATTCATATAGGTGCATAAGCTTTCAAACTGTTCTGCAACTTGTAAAACCAATTCTCTTGTTGGTACTAAAACAATTATTCTGGGGATGAATTGTTGTGAAAATTTGAAATCATGAAGCATTGGCAACATATAGGCAAATGACTTTCCAGTGCCTGTTTGAGCAATTCCCACTACATTTTTACCTGAACGTATTACAGTAAAGGCTTCAGTCTGAATTGGTGTAGGGGTATTAAATCCTAAATCATCTAAAGCATTTTGTAAGAATTTAGTCAGATTTAAATTGCTAAAAGAATTCATGATATGCTATTAATAAGCTGTTAGTTGATTGAACTTGTGACTATCGGTATTTAAATCGATTCAATACATTTTTTTCAAATAAAGCCCAAAACAAAATACACCAGAGCCTTATTTACAGACTCTGGTGCATTATATAAAATTTGAAAGCTTATTGCGTTTTACTTACGCGTACAGCATTCATTCCTTTCATTCCTCGTTCTAGTTCGAAAGTAACCATATTACCTTCCTGAATTTCTTCAAGCAAACCATTCACATGAACAAAGAATTTTTCCTGAGTTCCGACTTCTTTTATAAAGCCATAGCCTTTAGAGTCATTGAAAAACTCAACTTTCCCTTTCTTTATAGGGTCAATATCCTTTTTTTCTCTTTTCGGGACACCAATTTCAATGTCTTCAGCCTTGATTTTCTGCTTCTTTTTAGTCGGATCGGGAGGAGTATCAGTAATGTTTCCAAATTCATCAACATAGGCCATCATGTTTTCGAGGCCACCACCATCAGAGTTTGCTTTACGCTCTACTTTCTTCTCTAATTTGTCTTTGCGTTTTTTCAAACGCTTCTTTTCTTTTTCTTTTTTGTTATAGGATTCTTGAGATTTAGCCATTCTTACTTATCTATTATTATTTTTAGGTTTCTAATTATTATGCACTGATTTACTCAATTATGTTTCAATAAAATGGTCAATAACTGCATTTTGTTCAAATTTAGCTTTCTTTTTTGAACTTGGTATTGAATTCACTAAATAATTTAATTTTCCAATTGCATAATCTGTGATACTTATTTGTTTATTACACCATACTTCAATTCAATTATACTTAAGGGAATACTACATCAAGGCATATGTAATAAATTCAATTTCATCAATTTAACGTAAACCTAACAGGCAAATTTATCCGCACACGAACAGCTTTTCCTTTTTGCTTACCTGGACTCCATCTCGGCATTTTTTTCAAAACCCGAATTAATTCCTTATCAATATCAGGAGTTACTCCTTTTAATATTTTTATATCCGTTATACGACCATCTTTTTCAATAATAAAACTGGCAACTACTAAGCCTTGTATACCACTATCTCTTTCAAATTCGGGGTATCGAATATTTTCAGACATAAACCTCATCTGAGCCTGTTCTCCTCCTGGAAACTGAGGTATTTCTTCCGTATATATAAAAATGGATTCTTCCTGTTCTGCAGGAATAGTGTTTCCTTTGATTTTATTTGAATCCAATGTTTGAGCGCTAGACATCAAAGAAAAACACACAAAAACAAATAAGCTCAATAACTTAATCATGATATATAATTTAAAAGTGTAACAAATTACAGCAATATTATTTTAAATAGAAAGAGTCTAAAAAATCGTTAACTGAATTTAAATCAATGTTTTTTCCTCCTGCACTGATCATGAAAATATTGTCATTAATTTTATACACTCTGCTTTTGATAACTCCCTCTCCACTAAAAACTTTGCAAACTGATTCCATTCCGTTGTAATTTTCAAAATCTATTTCAGTAAATTGAAAATCAGAACCTCCGAGTTTAAGAGCTGAACTTTTTAAAGCAGCTTGAAAAAAAGTATTTAAAAAATTCTTATCTGTAAATACCTGATCTTCTAAGTCAGCAGAAAACTTATTATGGGCAACAAAATACATATAGGGATCGTTACTATTTTTTCCTTGTAATATCCAGTTCGTAATAATTACTCCTCCAAGTTCCGACACTTTACTCGTTGATCTTTTGACATCAAATTCTGTATGTGGAAAATCTATATTAAAAGCAGGAATATCTTCAGATTGGATTCCTGATTCTAGCTGAGCTTGTGCATATGTAAATGATAATAGGAGAATAATAGATATTGCGATATTCTTCAATGTTAATGCCTTCATAATTATATTTTTTTTCCAAAAAATGCTGAATTTATGACTGCTAAAGTTAAACTTATTCCAGTCACTAAAAATAGAGCTTTCCAAATGTTTATTTGCTTTAGCACACTCAATCCCAAAACAATAATAAGGGCATTCCAAATAGTAAAGCATAAACGAATAATCGTTGCCCATTGTGAATCTATAGGTTTCAAAATTTGGCCAATTGCAATTGGAAGTAAGGCAAAAGAAACAATAGCCAATGATTCAGGCCAATTGATATGGGCGAGTTTGAGCTTATTTACCAGCAGTACTATTAAGTAAACAAACCAAAGATTTCGAAAAAGCAAACCCAATAGAAATCCGGCCAAATTCGCTAATCTGCTATTAATATCCTGATAATCAAGTGCAGACGTGGAAATAATAAATACGACAAACACAAGCAGTATACCACATACAAATGAAATTAGTCCGATTTGTTTTTTGTTCTCTTCACTGAAAAAGTAACGAAATGTTCTTCTTGGAATAAATGGAGATAAGAAGAAATAAAAAAATACTTTAGCAAACATAATTATCTGAATATTGAAAAGCCATTTTTATCTTTTCCGAATAATTTCATACGCAGTTAAATACCCATTGAATATTGCTCCTGAAAATCCACCACCAACTTTTGTCCATGCCGAAGCAAAATACAAATTTTCAATCGTTCTCAAAGGTTCCAGTTTTACTCTCTCTGGCGTTTGAGCAAAGCCATACACTGCTCCACCAGCATTTAATGTGTATCTTTCAACTGTTTTAGCAGTAGCAACTTCATGAAAATCAATACAATCAACAAATCCTGGAATAAGCTTTTCCATTTTGGCAATAAATGCTTGTGCCACCTTTTCTTTCTGAACTTGATAATCCTCAGCACTTAATTTATTCCAATCGCTAACATAATCGATACTACAAATTACACCAACTCCTTTTCCTGCTGGAGCTAAAGCTGAATCAATCTGTCCATAATCGACAAATGTAAAACTCCGCTTCTCAAAATCACCTTTATTATTGGAGATAATATCAGCCATTTTTTCAATTGAATCATCATAAATGAAGGTAGAATAGTAGTTATATCCAATTTCTTTAAGTGGCTTTTTAAAAGCGAAATAAATTGATAAAAGAGAAGCTCCAATTTCTCTTTTGCTAATCCCTTCGACTAGCATTTCCGATTGTTTTTTGGGCAAAAGCTTATTTGCTACATAAGGAATTGACGCATTAGATATAATATGTTCTCCATGTGCAGAATAAACTTCATTGGTTCTATTATTCTCGAATGAAATACCTACGGCCTTATCATTTTCAATAATAATTTCTTTGACCAAATGATTCAGAATAACTTCACCGCCATTTCCACGAATAAACTCTACTAAATAATCAGATAGTTTTTGAGATCCTCCTTTAATAAAGTTCCCACCTCCTGCATAATAGCTTCCTTGTGCTACTGAATAATAGCTTAACGAAAGTGTGTAAGGATCGTCATGAAAATAACCTAAGTTACCCAATAAGGCTAATTTCAAATCTTCGTTTCTGATTATGGAATCAAGAAATTCACCTAGATTTTGTTCCTTTTCCTCTTTTGAATTTTTTATGATTTCTCTGGCATTTAATAATTGATGGAAATAAGCATCAATTCCCTCTTTTTCATCTGGAAAATTAGTATATAAAACAGCCTTAGCTTCTTCAACATCATGAGGAATGGTGATGTCGTAATCCTTATAAACAAAGCGATAAAACTCAGGAACCCGCAAGAACTCAACATGATCAAATACACCTAAATCGCGAAATATCTTGGTTTTTAAATCTCTTTGATGAAGTCCGTCCATCTCGTGCAAACCAACTTCAAAAAGATAATCTTTTCGCTTAAAAGTTGTAGCGCAGCCACCAGGTAAAGTATGTTGTTCAACCAGTAAAACTTTCTTCCCTTCTTTTGATAATTTTGCCCCTGCTGTAAGACCTCCTAAACCTGCACCAATAATTATTACATCATATGTCATTTAGCTTCCTTTTCAGTTATTTCTTGATTTTTATTATGAATTACTTGATTCATTTTCTGACTCAATAATTTTTTAATATTGTATTAATTTTCATTGGCTATTGGATATCTCTTAAATTCCAAACTTCGATCAAACATATATCTGTAAGTGATATAATGTTTTGCAGGAATACTTCCAACCGAAATAAATATTTTCCTCATTTTAGGATTGAAATCACCAACCCATGAGAACTCTATTTCCTTATATTGAGGCTTTTGCTTCATGACTTCGGCAATTTTCATGATAAATACGGATTCAATTCCCAGATTCTGAAATTCAGGGATCACACCCATTAAAACCCCTCGTGCTCGTGCAATTACTTTTCGCTTTTTCAAATAAACAAATTTCAATTTAGTGTACAAATTGAGTTTGCCATTCAGATATTTTAATATCTCATTTACATCAGGATACATCAAATAAATAGCGATTGGTTTTCCATTTTTGTAGGCTAACCAGATAAATTTTTCTTCAATTATTATCTTGCCTTTTTCAAGTGCATTTCGAATGTATTCGACCTTTAAGGGTTCAAAATTTTCTTTAAATGAATCCCAAGCCGTATTGAAAACTTCCGCAAAATCTTCAGTAAACTTATCCTGCTCTTTCCAGCTAAAATGTTTGAATTCGTAACCAGGTTTATTGGCAACCCATTCGGCAATTTTCATAAAACGATCTGGCAGTTTCTTTGTAACATCCAGATGAAAGCCTTCTTGTTTGAAATAGGTTTTAAATCCATATGACTCAAATAACTGCTGATAATAGGCTGGATTGTAAGCCACTTCATAAGATGGGTGCGTAAATCCATCAACTAATAATCCCCAATAGCTATCTCTTTCACCAAAATTAATGGGGCCATCCATAGCTTCCATATCCTTGCTAACCAGCCACTTTTTTGCCGTATCAAAAAGCAGATTTGCAGCTTGTTGGTCATTTACACATTCAAAAAAACCAATGCCACCTGTAGGTTGATTTTCTGCAGCTGAAGTTTTAAAGTCAATGAAAGCAGCTAGTCTTCCAATCAGTTCACCTGATTGATTTTGCAATATCCATCTTTCAGCTAATCCATGATTGAAATAATCGTTTTCTTCAGGATTAAAAATGTTGTTTATATCATTATCCAGAGGACAAACCCAGTTTTTATCATTCTTATATATGATTTTTGCGGCTTCAAGAAACTGTTTTTTGTCGGTATTACTAATTACTTGAGAGATCTTCATTTTTTTTGATTTGGGAGATGCTAATTAGAAAATCATTGAATTTCTAAATGCTTTGTTTTACATATATTTCGGATATTGTTTCCTGATATTTATCGGAAATAATTTTTCTTTTCAATTTCAATGTTGGTGATAATTCACCACTATTGGGTGTCCATTCGTCAGTAACAAGCCTGAATCTTAGAATTTTCTCAGGGCCATTTAAGCTTGCATTCAACTGTTTCATTTCAGAATTTAATATTTCGAGCAACAGAGGTTGTTTTACTATCTCATCTCGGGTGCTGAACTCAATATTTTGCTCCTTGCACCAATTGGTGATGAAATTAAAATCTGGAGAAATAAGTGCACTGGCAAATTTTTCATGTTCACCTACCACCATCACCTGATCGACAAATAGAGATTCTTTAATTTTCCCCTCAATAAGCTGAGGCGAAACAAATTTGCCATTTGAAAGTTTGAAAATTTCTTTTTTTCTATCTGTGACATACAGAAAGTTATCTTTTTCTAGATATCCAATATCACCGGTACAAAACCAACCGTCTTGATCAAATACAGATTTAGTCATTTCGGGATCTTTGTAATAACCCAGCATCACATTATGGCCTTTGCAAAGTATTTCGCCATCATCTGCAATCTTAACATCAACACCATCAATTACACTACCAATACTGCCTAATTTCAAGTGAGGTTTATGCGTTCTATTGATGGTTATTATGGGTGAAGTTTCTGTTAATCCATACATATTAAGGATTTTGATTCCACTTGCCCAAAACACACGTTCAATTCGAGCTTGTAGACTTGCACCACCACAACCAACTAATCGCACCTTTCCACCAATTGCTTCACGCCATTTGCTAAAAACCAATTTGTCAGCAATTTTTAATTTTAATTTGTAAAATGGCAAACCGAATCCAGAAATACGATAATTCAAACCTGTTTTCACAGCCCAAAAGAAGATTTTCTTCTTCATCCCTTTCAGGTTTTTACCTTTACCAACTATGGTATCAAAAATTTTCTCTAATATTCTGGGAACTGCATCGAAACCAGCAGCTTGTATTTCTTTCATATTCTTAGCAATTGAACCCATATTTTCGGCATAATAAATACTGGTTCCGCTATATTGGGTCTGGTAATTTCCCAAACGACCTCCCACATGACATAAGGGCAAAATACTTAAATATCTTTCATCATCTTTCAAATTAAATATGGCAGAAGCTGCCAGAAAGTTTTGCACCATATTATTATGAGAAAGCATCACTCCTTTTGCTTTTCCTGTTGTGCCTGAAGTATATATTAAGGTTGCAAAATCATTCGGTTTAATGCTGTCCTTAATGTCTTCTAATTCTTGTTTGAACTTACTTTCGTTTTGTTTACCCAACTCAATTATCTCTAACCAATCTGCTGCATCTGAGCCTTTATTGAAAGAATAAATGAACTCCACATTTTTCACTTGTTTTACGGCAGGCTCAATCATCTCATAAGTACAGAAATCTGATACAAACACTGCTTTAATTTCAGCGTGATCAAATATATAAGCATATTCATCAGCATTTAGAGTGTTGAAAATAGGCACATGTACAATTCCTGCCATAGCTAAACCCATATCCACAATATTCCATTCAGGGCAATTGGTAGAGATGGTTGCTACTTTGTCTCCTTTCTTAAATCCTTTAGCCAATAAACCATAAGCCACATAGTGAGAGTGATCGAAATATTCCTGAGAACTAACTTTTACCCAATCACCCTCTTTTTTTGAGACCAAAGCATCGGGTTTGCTAAAATTAGTTCTATATCTTTCAAGTAAGTCAAATGTTCGAGTAACGTTCATAGCGCAGTTTATTATCTACCAAATTTATTGATTATTAATTTTATTGAGAGAAATGATTTGCATTTTCCCATGGTTATTTAACAAACAAAGAATATTTCAGGATTATGAAGCTGAAAGATAATTAGTCAATTTGAATGTTGTACTTACTCAATAAACCTGCTATCCCAGTCAATGAGAATTTTGCATTTTTAATATGATTTAGTTCTGGATCGAAGTTATAATTAAAGGATGTACGAAAATCGGCACCTGCTAAATTTGTTCGTTCGAAACTAGTTCCGGCAAAATCGCAATTATCAAATACAGATTTAGATAAATCCGCTTCGACAAAATCCGCTTCATGTAAACTGCAATCTTTAAAAATTGTATTCTTCAATTTTAGCTTAAAGAAAGAAGACAGATTCAATTGACAAGCCTCAAAATCAACTGAGAACAAGAATTCATTGCAATTTTCAAAGTGCAAACCCAATAATTTGCAGTTCTTGAATGTAACATCGCTAAAGGTTGTATCAATAATTTTTGCTAAACTAATGTCACAGTCTTTAAAATCACATTCAACAAATTTAATATGCGATAAATCAGTGCGATTAAAGTTGCAATTCACAAAATTGCATTGTTCATATTCTCCTTTTTCTAGACCTACAACAGTATAGTTGTTGCCCTTAAAATCTATATTATCTATAATTTTCACAATCTTTCCTATTTCAATAAAACATAAAATACAAATCCAATAATTATAATCAAATGAGTAATTATTCCAATTGTAAACATGCGCTTTCCTAGTTTTCGTGTATTGTTATCATAAGCATACACTCTCTCGCCTGTGACTATCCTTTTCTTAAAATTGTAATAATGAATCCCCATCCAAATGCCCAGAACACCTCCAATAATGGCTGTCATAAATCCAATGATAATCCAAGTTTTTCTTCCTGATACGGCTTGCTTTAATTGTTCTATCTTTTTAATTCTAAAGTTATGTATCTCCTCATCCGTAAATTTTATGTCTTTTTCCTGTAGTATTTTTTTTGCTAGCAGATAATCAGTTTTACTCCATTCATCGAAATTTGCTATTATATCAATCAATTCCTCATTGCTAAAATTATATAAATAGTGATCCTTGTTAATAAACTCCAGATCGTTAAGGGCAATATCTTCTAATAAATGATTAACCTTTACAAAGTTGTCTGGATGGATTTTAAGTGCGACTTTATCGGCTAGTGCTGTTCCACCAGTAATACTAATATCATAAGCTGGGGCAATATCATCGAGTAAGTACTCAATTCCATTCACATTAAGTAAGTCAATAAGGTTTAGTGCCTCTTTCTGGCTTTTGTATTTATTGAATGTTACGAAATCCATTGATTTAATAGATTAATTTTGGTTGTTATTATCATTGAATTTAAAATCACAAGGCTTATTCAGTCTGCTATTCACTCAAAAAAAGTTTTATTTAATTAATTCATTTAAATAAGCACCAAACTTAAGACTATAGCTTTGATCTTTAATAAGAATCCAATCGATATTAAGTCGGTTGCTTAGAGCAGGATTCAGGATTAACTCCAGATAATAGGTGTTCTTAAAATCCAATCCTAAGCCAACAAGGGCGCTCAAATTAAATGTATTAAACATCTCAAGAATTGGTTGAAAAACTTCTAATGGCTGACTGCTACCCTGTTCGATAAAAATGATATCCCTAAAAGCAAACATATAATCGCTTCGCAATCCTGCAAATGAGTATACTCTAACTTTTGATTTGAATGGGCTGTATTTTAGGCCTAAATCCATGGCTAATACATTGAGTAGCACATTACTATTTTGCGGACTTGTGCTATCAGGTAAAAGAAAATCATGATGAAAGCCCTTTTGCACATAACCTAACTCTGCTCGAAAACTCAATACATTAATTAACTCTTTTTCAGCTTCACAAAAAATAGAAACTCCATTTCTGTAATCTTGGTATTTAGAAAATTGTGAATTTAATTTATAATCCCAACTTTGATTGGCTGCAATAAGGCCAATATTTACACCATATTTATCTATAATTTGACTTTTCCCAATAACACTGAATAATAGCAGAATGCTTAATATTTGGAATTTTTTGATCATTTTATTTCATTTTACAATAAACATTATTCAATAATGATTTCGAATTTTTTTGACTATCCATCAATGGATGATGGTAGCCACCAAAAGAATAAAAATTAAAATTTTCATCTATTGTGTATCCTCCTTTGGTCTCATCACATTTATTCCTAACTAAGAATGAATAATAGTAATGATCCTCATGTTTCCAATGGGCAATTAATTCAATTTCGTCACTGCAGCTATCTTCCGGATTTATTACATATTTGTTTTTACCATCATTAAAAAATGTACAACAAAACATAGGATTTAGGGTTGAAACATAATTGGCAGCAAGAATCTGAATACACTTTGCTAATTCAATCCTCGATTCAGCAGTATACTTTTTTGTCATATATGTTTCGTATTCACTTGAACTTGCATTTATACCTGGGAAATCGACTACTGTATCTTTTTCAACTAAAGCTGACCAGGCTAGATTTCTTAAAATATTTTGACTGTCTTTTGAAATTGTATAATATCCTGAAGTCTTAAACAAGGTGTCATTTTTTAATATATAGGTGTTTTTACTCAGGTTTTCCAGTTCAGGACGTCCATCAGGATAAATAGAAGAAAAAAATGAAGTCTTACCAAATTCAGCACTATTTATCAAATCATCCATTTTATCTATTGCGAGAGGCCCGCTCATTCCAGCTGTCCAGTAAAATAAGCTATCACCTTTTCGTTCATGAACAATGGGGAAACTATCTTTAAAATAGATAATTTTCCTAGGATCGACCTTGAATAAATCGTTGAGTCTGACACCAAGGCTATCGAGTTTATTCTTTGTGGCTATGGCCTCATCATTGGTTCCTTGTTCTCTTTTCTTGACTTCTTCCCAATAGGTATAATAGTACTGCAATTGATCTTCCAGTTCAATTGGGACATTATTTAAATAACGATGATAGGAGATTATAATAATGCTTGACATATCATCGGGGTGATAGATACCCATGCTATTAAAATACTTCGTCAAACGTGATCCACCCCATAATTGCCAATTGTTACGAATCCACATAGCAAAACTAAAATGTGCCATGCTAACAAATTCACGCTCATCCATATTTTTTACAGCATTTCTGACAGAATCATTCCAAAAAACATCAATTTGTTTAAAACAATCATCAAGCTTCTCAGGGATATATACTCCTCTAAGCATGCTGGAGTTAAATCTTTTATCATCTTCTTTTGCCCATTTTTTTTCTATCTTCATAAATGTCTTAATAAGATCATGTTCGTTGATTTTATCTTCATTTAAATATAAGTGAAGGGCTTGAAGCATAATAGCTTGCATGTGTGGAATAAAGTTCACTCCCTTGTCAATAAAATACTCAGCTAATGGAAATTCATCTTCAAGATATTCCCAATTAGTCATTTCCTCACCTGAATAATAATCAAAAAAATCTTCAATTTCTTTTAGCTCACTAGCTTTAATAATTTTCTTAGTGCTATCTGATGAATTTTTGTCCAAAAACCGAACTACTTCATCCAAAGTAGTAAAAACAGAGAAGTTCTGACTATAGCTAATAGATGAAAATAGAATTGAGATTAGAGCGAAGATTATAGCTTTTCTATTCATAGGCTTTTCTATTCTATCGAAATATAATGGAAATTATTGTTTAAGTAATTTACAATTGGAGTAGGAATACTCTTAATTCTGAAATGCAGACGGTAACACATTTTTCGGTAATACCTTAAATAGAATTGGCAATGTTAAAGTTCTACCCGGCAAAGCTATCAACGCAAATATGGGTAGAGTTTTCAATACATCGAGCAATTGCAACCTCACTTTTTCCTTTTCTTCGAGACTTAAGCCCTCTTTTGTTGATTTATTTAAAAGATAAACCAGCTCTTTGCTTTCTTTAGCTTCTTGAACAATACTGTTTTTGTAGAAATTCAGCATTTTTTTCATACTCCGGTTGAAACGCTGCGCAACTATTTTATAGTTTTGTTTTTCTTGCAGATAATGCACCTGCTCATAATTATTCATGACAAAAGTTTCAATGGCAATTTTACTACTTTCAATATCTTCATCAGAAAAGTCAAGTTTTGCACCTAACTCATTAATAAACTCATCTTCTTTTTCATGAACATCCTGATCGGACCAAACAGTTAGTATTGCAAGCTCCAATAAATACTTTTTGAGTAACCATGAATCTTTCCATTTTGTCAAATCAATGTCCGTAAGGTTCATTCCTTCATCGATATACTGAGCGGCTTCTTTTTCCTTCTCAGAAGGTAGTTGACAGGATTGTAAAAAATAATCATATAAATTGCGTTCTTCCAACTCAACAACTTCATTTGCATGAGCAGCTGCAGCAATTATTTCTAACACACAAAGACGAATATCATCATGCTGTTGATGAATATCATCATGAGAAATTAGATGTGCTGGATTAATCCATTGATTGAAATAGTATATATCCAGAAACAACAAACTATTTTGAAAGAAACTGGTCCAGAAATTCTTGTCTAATTTTCGTTTGAGTTCAATTCGGTTATTGATAATTGACTCTGTGAATTCATTCTCTTGCTTTTTACGGCTCAATCTTTTTTTTGCAGAATCTTTAATAAGATGCGGGAATATTTCCAGATAATAATCAGACACCTGTTTTACCAACATGCGATTAATTTCTTCCGAATCCTTTTCCGACTTTACATCTTTTTCAAAAAACCTATAAGTTGAACCTATAAAGCTATCTGCCAATAGCACTTTCGCCTTGTCTTTATCTTCCCATTTGGCGATTTCGTTATACTGTAAATGAGGAAATTTTACCGGATGACCATATAAAACACCTGTAGGTTGAAGTATCGCATAAAGCATTTCTTCTTCACTTGAATAATTGCTGAGCATAGTTTGCTTTTCATCTTCTTCAAGAATTTGCTTCTTATTCATATCCAGATATTTTTTCAACCAGCCTTTTTCAACAGGATTCATTTGATATAAATAATTTAATCAGTTAGCATGAGAAAACAAAGAAAACAGCCTCAAAACATATTTTTAGCAAATATTTTCATAACCAATTTACACACAGCAAAATCAATAATACCAAGTTGTTAATAATTGTTTATACTAATCTATGATTTTCGCAGTTTATTTGCATGTAAAGATGAAATAATTTTCATGAAGAAAAAACTCAAAATAGTTGCATACGTTTTAGCCGTTTTTGTTTTATTAAACTCAGCCTTATTATTGGTGTTATATACCTATCAGGATGAGATTTTTGAAAAAGTTAAAAAAGAAATAGCCGTCAATTTTACTTCAGATATCAAAATTGAAGAAGCCAAAATTTCTCCGTTTAAAAATTTCCCCAAAATAGCAGTGGTTTTAAAGGACATTCAGATTAAAGAAGATCCTGCCTTTGGAAACCAAAACCTTGCTTCCATTGATAGAATATATCTTTTCATGAATCCGTTTACTTTTTTCAAGAAGAATTATGTTGTTGATAAAGTTGAGTTTAGCAAGGCCGATGTTTTTGTCCGAATTGATAGTACTGGACAGGTTAATTACAACATTTGGAAACAAAGCAAATCAAAAAGTGAAGACTATACTCTTGAAATAAAGAAAATATTAGTGAACGACTGCAAACTAAGCTATTTGGACAATTCTTTAAATCAAGAATTAGTAGCAGATATTACAGAAGTCGACTTCAAAGGATTATTTACTGAAAAACAATTTAGAGTTGATGCAAATGCAAAAGCATTCTTGCATTCTTTTCGGATCGGAAATACCACTTATGTAGAAAACGACAAGCTCTCTATTCAAGCTGCAATACAAGTGAATACGGTCGAGAATTCCTATACAATAGAATCAACATCTGTTGAACTGGATGACATTGCTTTTGATTTTACGGGGAATGTATTGGCTGAAAATGACTCCACATTTTTAGTTGATTTGGAAAGCACTGCAAAGGGAATTGCACTTGAAAAATTATTGGTTTTCATTCCAGATTCAAATCAAATAGTGTTTGAAAAATATACAGCTGAAGGGATTTTCGACTTTTCCGCTAACATTTCTGGTTTAATGAGTAAAGAACAGAATCCGCATATTGAAATTGATTTCACAATTACTGACGGTATTATTACCAACAATGAAACGAATGCAGCCTTAACCGACATGTCATTACATGGCAAGCTTAATAATGGAGATCAAAACTCAGCAAAAACTAGTTCGTTAATACTTAGTAAGCTGCATGCAAGCTTAAACAATAGAAAGCAATTTGCTAATTTCAATATTACAAATTTCAACGATGCACACATACAAGGCGGATTTCAAAATGATGTTAATTTATCAGATTTGAATTCATTTTATCCTTTTGATAATTTTAAAAATTTAAATGGCAATCTATTTATAAAAGCAGAAGTAAATTCAAAACTAAGTAACCTGACAAAAGACATCAGGGCACTGGAGTTTATAAATGCCGAAATTGTTCTCGACAAAATCAATATACAATACGATAGTAGCAAATACAAGCTAGAAGATGTGAACGGAATAGTTACTTTGAACAAAGAGGAAGTCTTGTTTCAAAATATGAAAGGTATATTTACTGACATTGCATTTGACATAGATGGATCACTCAACTCTTTGTTTTCTTATTTATATGATCAAAACTCAAAACTAACAGGAAAGTTAAAACTTGTAACATCTGCATTCCGGTTGGACGAATTATTAGAAAATGAGCATTCCAATAGCAATGATAGTTTGCATTTACCTTCTAATATCGACATCAAGCTCGATTTGCTGTGTAACGGATTGATTTATGAGAATTTCGTTACAGAACGAATTCGCGGATGGATATCGATTGAAGATAAGAGAATAATGCTCGATCGGCTAAACTTAAATGTTGCACAGGGATTGGTTTCAATGAAAGGTATGATAGAAGAAACTCCCGATGCACAATTTTCTTTTGATGCAGCTGCAAGACTTAACAAAATAGATATTAATGATGTCTTAATTCTGTTTAACAATTTCAAACAAGATTATATTACCCATGAGCATTTGTATGGTCAGGTTAATGGACAAGTTCAGTTTAGTTCTATTTGGGATCAAAATTTAAATCTTGATTTAGACAAATTATTTGTACTGTCGGATGTGGTTGTTGATCATGGTAATCTTAAAAACTTTAAACCTTTGATTGATTTAATGGGTTTTGTCAAAATGAAGAAAATGAAGGACATTGAATTTGACAGACTGGAAAATTCGATATTGATTAAAGACCGAACCATTACCATTCCCAATATGGACATCCGGAATTCTGCTTTCACGATGTCGCTGGCAGGAACTCATAACTTTGACGATGAAATTGATTATCATTTCAAAATAAACCTCACTGATTTATTTTTCAAACGCCACCAGCAAATGTTACACGATTTTAAAGACGCTGAAACCGATAATAAAGGGGGACTGAATTTATACGTCCACATGTTTGGTACAGCCGATAAAACCAATTACAGAATGGATAGAAAAGCTGTCAAGGAAAATATGAATGCCAATCTGAAAGATGAGAAAGAAGAATTCTTCGATTTGTTTCGCAAAAAGAAAAAGATAGTTGTTGAAGAAGAATTGGAGTTTGAATGGGAAGATGAAAAATAAGTTCGTTGTTTTTGCGTTAAACTGTTTTATTTTTGAGGAATGTTCCTCTTTTGATTAAATGAAAATGAAATTTAAATCAATAAACTATCAACAAAAAAAATACTGGAAAGGGATTATCTTTCTATTTGCGATATTGATAAGTGTCGGCACCTTATTATACACTAGAATTCTGGTTAATAATCTAAAAGAGGACCAATACAAGCAGATTACAGTTTTAGCAGATGCTTATAAGAATCTGAATGAAATGATGATGACTAATCAGTTTGGCGACATCTCCTTTTTGTTTGAAATCATCAAATCCAATGAAAATATTCCACTGATATTAACCGACACCAATGATAATATACTGGAACATCGGAACCTGGATTCTACTAAAGTTCTCAAGCCTGAGTATCTGAAAAACCAGTTGGAAATTATGAGAAGTCAGCATGAATCAATTTCAATAAATTATTCATCTAACGATCGTCATTTGGTGTATTATAAAGATTCGCAGCTTATTTATCAACTAACCGTTTATCCCTTTATTCAATTGATTTTGGTTATACTCTTTATTTTAGTTTCTTACTTTGCCTTCAATTCGTCTCGTAAATACGAACAAAATAAAATATGGTCAGGCATGAGTCGAGAAACAGCCCACCAACTGGGAACGCCTGTTTCTTCATTAATTGCATTAAAGGAAAATCTAAAAATTTCGGATGGTAAAATAAGTAATGAGCTTTTGTTTGAGCTTGAAAAAGACACCGACCGTCTTGAAGTTATTACGGATAGATTTTCAAAAATCGGTTCTATCCCAAAATTTGAAGAAAAGGTATTACATAAATCTGTTCTGGAAAATGTTAATTATTTAAAGCCTCGTATTTCTTCTAAAGTAAGTATTGATTTTGTTAATGGCTCTGATGAGGAGTTAAAAGTAAACATTATTCCTTCTCTTTTCGATTGGGTCATCGAAAATCTATTAAAAAATGCGATAAACGCCATGGAAGGTGAAGGGCATATCCAAATTAATATTTCTAATTCTGATAAATTTGCATTTATCGACATTGAGGATGATGGCAAAGGGATTCCAAGGTATAAGCAAAAAACAATATTCAAAGCAGGTTATACAACAAATTCACGGGGTTGGGGCTTGGGACTTTCTTTGAGCAAGCGTATTATTGAGCTTTATCATAAAGGACAAATATTCGTAAAATGGTCTGAAATAGATAAAGGAAGTATTTTCAGAGTTAAACTGATGAAAAAACGATAATTAATCACTGAGCCTGACTTTCCCATATAAACTGTATACATAAACTCACTCTCTTCTGCTATGTTAATCAGGTTTTAATTAATTGTTGTATAATTGTTATATAAATATATCCTTATGTGATAATGCATTTATATACCTTTTCAATAATCAATTAATCTTGCTAAGTATGGAAATCAAAAGAACCTTTGACTTATTAGAGTGGCACAAACAACTTGATAAGCCAAATGCATTTGGTGCAAAAGAAAATGGAGAATGGAGAGAATATAGTTCTTCTGAATACATTGATTTTACAAATAACATCAGCTATGGATTGTGGGCTTTGGGGGTTGAAAAAGGTGATAAAATAGCTACTATTTCTAATAACCGACCAGAATGGAATTTTGTAGATATGGCCATTAGTCAGATTGGTGCTATCCACGTTCCACTTTATCCAAATATTTTAGAAGATGAGTATGAGTACATTTTGAATCATTCAGAATCAAAGTATGTATTTATTTCTTCTGAGATAATTTACAATAAAGTTAAGAATTCACTTGACAAATCCCCTGCCTTAAAGGATATCTATACATTTGAAAAACTCAATACATATGATAAGCTTTGGACAGAGATTGTCGATCTTGGGAAAGCCAATCCAAATCCTGAGAAATTAAAAGAGATTAAAGATGGGATTCAAGCCAACGACATGGTTACCATTATATACACATCGGGAACCACAGGGCAATCGAAAGGTGTTATGTTAAGCCACGACAATATTCTCAGTAATGTTAGAGCTGCAGGCCCTTTATTCCCTTTAGACAGAGAGTCTAAAGTCCTTAGTTATTTACCTGTCAATCATATTTATGAACGCATGACCAATTATGTGTTCCAGTTTTTAGGAGCTTCGGTGTATTATGTAGAAAGCATGGGAACCATTGTTGATAACATTCAGGAAATTAAACCTCATGCTTTTACAACAGTACCACGCCTTTTAGAAAAAGTTTACGATAGAATATTATTTAAAGGAAGACAGTTAACCGGAATTAAAAAGTCCATTTTTGATTGGGCTTTAGAACTAGGACATCAATATCAAGAGAATAATTCTGGATGGTATAAGTTTAAACTTAGCATAGCTGATAAACTTGTTTTCAATAAATGGAGAGCAGCTTTTGGAGGTAATGTCCGTTTTATTGCATCTGGCAGTGCTGCACTACAGGAAAGATTAGCTAGAATATTTTGGGCAGCAAATGTTCCAGTGCTTGAAGGATATGGTTTGACAGAAACATCACCTGTTATTTCAGTAAATACTTTTAAAGAAGGTGGACTTAAATTTGGAACAGTTGGGCCCGTATTGGACAATGTAGAAGTTAAAATTGCTGAAGATGGAGAAATTCTGACCAAAGGGCCACATGTTATGCTTGGTTATTACAAAGCTCCTGAACTGACCAAGGAAGTGATCAGCGAAGATGGATGGTTCCATACTGGGGACTTGGGTGTATTAGAAGATGGTAAATATGTAAAAATTACCGGACGTAAAAAATCCATGTTTAAAACATCAATGGGTAAATATATTGTTCCTGAAATCATGGAAAATAAATTGAGGGAATCAAAATTCATTGAACAAGCTATTATTTTAGGTGAAAATGAGAAATATGTTGGACTCATTATTTCACCTGATCAGCAATATTTAAAAGATTGGTGCAGACTGGAAGGTCATGGCTGGGGAAACTATATCAATGCTGTTCAAAATCCTGAAATCCGCAAAAAGTTTCAAGAAGAAATTGATGAATATAATAAGTTATTTCATCCTCATGAGAAAATTATCAAGTTTGATTTAGTACCACACGAATGGGGAGTAGAAACTGGTGAGCTCACTCCTACCCTGAAAGTCAAGCGAAATTTCATCGAAAAGAAATATGAGAAAGAAATAGGCAAGATGTTTAAATAGTCTGACTATTTAGCTTTTGCATATTAATCTCTTAAAATGCCCTATTTGGT
>JABINZ010000239.1 GCA_018698135.1 Bacteroidota bacterium | reverse complement strand
TCATAGCAAAGTTTTCCGCCAAACTCCAGATAGAGTTTCTCGAATTTTGCCACTCTTTCGTGAATTTTCTTGCTTTGTTCGTTTAAGTATTTGTCTGTATCAAATCCGATTTTCTTCATGTGTTTTTATTAATTATGAAAGCAATTAGTGGGAACAATAAGCATATAAAAATAGGTAAAAACATGTATATAAAAATTACTATAAGTTTGTTGGGGGAAAAATGTTGATAAGAAGTTTAAATGCAAAAAGATGAAAACGAATAAGTGTAAATGGTGTTTGGGGAATTCACTTATGGAAGCCTATCATGATCAGGAATGGGGTGTGCCTCTGCATGATGACAGGAAACTATTCGAATTTTTAATTTTGGATGCTTTTCAGGCCGGCTTAAGTTGGCAGACAATTATTAATAAACGTGACAATTTTTGCAAAGCATTTGATGATTTTGACTATCAGAAAATTGCATGCTATGATCAGAACAAAATAGATGCATTACTAAATGATTCAGGAATAATTAGGAACAAACTTAAAGTTTATGCAGCGGTTAATAATGCCCGATTATTTATGGATATCCAACAAGAATTTGGTTCTTTTGATACATATATTTGGCAGTTCACAGGTGGATCTACCCGTATTAATGCTTGGACTAAAATGGAACAAATTCCAGCTAAAACCGCTGAATCAGATGCCATGAGTAAAGACTTAAAAAGGCGAGGATTTAAGTTTGTTGGATCGACTATTTGTTATGCTTTTATGCAAGCAGCTGGCATGGTGAATGATCATGAAATTGATTGTTTCAGGTATTTTGAAGTAGATAAACTATCTGAATAAAATCAGATTAGTATTTGTTTACAAACCACATCTCCATTTCCCCTTTACCCTTTGCTTCAATTTTACCACGGCTTTCAAACTTAAAATCAGGTTTACCTGCATTGCTGGCTGGCAAGTCTTTCAGTAATTCATAGCTTGTCTGGCTGATGTTTACTTTACCTGCTTCGCCATTACTTTCCATTCGGGATGCTGTATTTACAGTATCGCCCCATATGTCGTATTGGAATTTTTTCACCCCAACTATTCCAGCTACTACAGGCCCCGTATGAATTCCTACACGCATTTGAAACGCCTGTTCTCCTAATGCCTCTCTCTCCAATTTTCTACTGGTAATGAATTCTTGCATTTCAAGTGCCGCCAATACTGTGTTTTTAACGGAATTCATGGAAAGGTCTTGCATGCCCCCAGCTGCCATATATGCATCTCCAATTGTTTTGATCTTTTCAATTTTGTATTTTTCCATGATGCCATCGAATACTTTAAAACAGCTATTGATTTCATTAACCAAAGAAGAAGCAGTCATTTTTTCGCTTATTGATGTAAAACCTTTGAAATCAGTAAACAATATAGTAGCTTTTTCAAACTCTTTTGCATCTGCATAGCCTTTGGTTTTTAATTCTTCCGCAACATCGCTGGGCAATATATTCAATAACAACTCTTCTGATCTGTCTTTTTCGATTTGAAGTATTTTTCTTGATCGTCTTATAAAATCCAGTCGACTGTATAAGCCAATTGATAGGATTAAAACAAACAATATACTTAATTGCAAAATCTTAGTTCTTTTATGTTCTTTAACCTGTTGGATTTCAAGGTTAAGCTTGTCCAACTGAAGCTCTTGTATTTGGCGCGCTTTTTTTTCAGCTTTAAAACTTTCCTGGAACTCTGTAAATGCTAAAACCTTCTCTTTGGCAAATAGACTGTCTTTCCATAATGATACGTTGTAAAGTGCTTCATATCCTTCTTCAAATCGATTCAATCTTTTGAGTGCTAAAGCCTTGTTTCCATAATAATTAATAACATGATTCAAATCCTTAAACTTGTTGGCATAATATATTGCAGAATCCATATAGGTTAATGCCATGGTTTTATCTTCAAGTAAACCTGCCAGATTATTATACAATTCACCAAGCATTTGGAAATGGCGATTTGCCATTGCTAAAGGAATTGTTTTCTGAATGAAATATGCAGCACTATCCATCTGGCCTGTCATTGCATACAAGGTGCCCAAACTACTATATGAAAGTTCCTGTATTTCAGATAGATTATTTTGTTCAGCTATTTCCATAGCTTTTTTAAAATAGTAAAATGCCTCTTCTATTTTGCCTAAATACGAATTTGCAATTCCAGCATTGATGAATAATTTGCATTTGGTATCGGCTAATGCCCAGCTTACATTATAGTTGCTAAGTGCTTTTTGACATATGGAATCAGCTGTTTTGTATTCTTTTAAGTTCAGATAAACAGTACTTAATAAATGATGAATTTTAATATAACGATTGCTATCACATGCAGAACTAAAGTTGTTTAAAGCATTCAGGCATAATTGCAAACTTTTGTCATATTGTCCAAGTGAATTCAGAAATCGAGCCTTGAGTATTGTAGATCGTAGACTTTTGCATATGTTGTTTTGTGTTTCGTATAAAAGTGAAAAAGAATCACTCAGATGCAAGCCATCAAGGCTATTAATATTCTGTACGTTTTCAAGGTATTCAAGAGTAATTGGTTGATTAATTTTACCAGAATTGGACTGAGGGTATAATGAAGACGAGGCAAAAAAGAGTAAATAAGTTAAAAGAAATGCAGAAATTAACTTCATATGATTAAAATTGAATTTAGTATTAGAACCACTTGCCTGAGTAATTGTCAGGCTAGTGGTTCTAATTTTATCCTTGATTCTTAAGCACAATACTATCTCTTTTTGTTACTTCAGCATGTATTGCTTAATTTGATTCAATAATTAGAAGTTGGGAATGCTATGACTAAAAACAAATGTCCATTTTTGATCATCGCTATTATTCTTATTGTCAAGTTTAGGTTTTTCATTTTCAACAGGGCCTTCTGTTAGACACTTACCACCTCCATCACTTTCTGTTATAGTATAATTTGAACCTGATGCTTCCACAATCCAATTATATGGAGATGAGGAAACTCTTTCATCGTTGTTTGAAAGATAAAGCAAAGTGCCATCTGATTTTGGGATGCTTATAGTATATTGATTTACGATGCCTGAAGCTTGCAGTTTCCATTTTTGATCAGGATTTGAATCTGCAGCATTACATGTTGCAGCATCTTGACTTGTGTTTAGTGTTAATAACCAATTTTTGGAACCAGTTATAGTACAATCGTTGTTTGTTTCTATGCTCATTTTTCTGTTTTAGAGAGTTCTTATTATATAACAAATTGATATATAATCAAATGCGAATTTACACATTATAATCTAAAATAGACCAATTATAAATAACGGCATATAAACAGCTTAAACGTTTCAAAAGTTTTTCATATCAATTTGCTTTTTTGTTCGAAGAAATTGTGCCCCAAAATAACACTTACAAGGGAAACCATAAATGAAGAAAATGATTAGCTATCAGTTATAGATTTTGGCTAATCCATATTTCAGGGTACTTTACAATGTAGTTTTTTGAAAAACAATTTGTCTTTTATCCTAATTCAAACTAATACTTAACAAATAAGGAATTCACAATTTGCCCAACAACAATAACACTTACCATGTAAATGCCACTTGGTAGTTCAGAAAGTCTTATTCTTTGATTATTATTGCCTGCTTTTATGGTAATTCTTTCTGAGAAACAGATATCACCAATCATATTCGTAATAATTATACTTGCTTCTGAGGAACTAATTGAATTGATTGTTAAACTAAGAACTTCTTTTATTGGATTTGGATAAATATCAATATGTAGATTTGATGATAGCTTTTCTTCAATACCAAGATTAGGATCACAATGACGAATTAAAGTTCCTTTTAAAGCATCATTATGCCCACCATACACATAAATGCACTCATCAATAACTGCTGCACTATGATAGGAACGAGCGTCTGGAAGACTTAAGTCCATTGCAGACCATTCGTCTGCTACAACATCATATGAAAACATAGAATCGATATAGCCATTTGAGTAACCTCCAATCAAAATGATATTTCCTTTATAATTTACAGCTTTTGGGGCATGAATTGGCGTTCTGAAAGCAGTTAATACATCCCAACTGTCAGTTGTAATGTTATATCGATCAAAATGATCGCGAGTTAAGTGGATGCTACTTCCTCCACCAGCAATTCGATATACGTAATTTCCCATTCCAGTGGCTCCACTATACCAGGCTCCATTATTTGGAAGCTGTGCTTTTCTTGTCCAACTATCGGTAACAGGATCATATTCATCAAAGTACCATTCTGTTTTATTGTCTCCATTTTGTCCACCCATCAAGTAAATCTTTCCGTTTGCACTGGCTGCGGAATGATACATCCGTCCATCAATAAGTTCTGCTCCTTGTGTCCATGTGTCGGCTACAGGATCATAAATGAAATTATATTTTTGACCCGGATACGGATGGCCTCCTCCCATAACGTAGATTTTTCCAGCTACCGAAATGGCTGACGACCAATAACAACCTTTGGGAATTACTGCTTTTGCAGTCCATGTATCTGTTGTAGGGTCATATTCCTGAATAGCAGGATTTTCTCCACTTGCAATGCCCGATACCACATAAATTTTTCCATTTGCTGCGGTCATTTGAGGCAGATTTGCGGGGTTTGAAAGCGTTGCAAGATCTTCCCATTGTTGTGAAAAAGAATGAGGAGAACAGAGCAGGTAGACTAAAAATATAAGAATGAGCTTTTTCATTGGTTTTGTTTGAGCCCGAAGATCGTGAAAATTGGGAATAGTTGCCAAAAGATTCTATTTTTCAAATTCAGCGAAATACTTTTTTTAATTTAATTACGCCCTAAAAATAGTTGACAAATGCAGTACAATGAATATATTTGTGTGTTGTTAATGCATAATAGCCGACATGCTAAAAAAAAGTCTCCTAATATTACTACTCCTGCCGGTATTATATATCTTTCAAATTAGAACAATACAGATTTTTGAAGAGGCAGCAGATTTTGAACTGTCATCCAATAGTCAATTTGGATTGTTTGAGCCTTTTGAAATTCCTGAAATCCCAAACGATTTAAACACCTCTTATGAACTGGATAGTCAGTTTGCTGTTAAGAACAAAATTCTGTTAAATCAAGCGTATTATAGTGACTTTGGTATTCTGACTTTCAGAGGAGGCCCTCATCGAGATTTTGCAGCAAAAGGAAACATAAAATACAAGCCCACTAAAATTGTAAACGAATGGGTGTTTTATACCCAAAGAGATACATCAAAAGGATATAAAAACAGATCATGGGGAGGTGGAGCCGGATGGACTGGTCAGGCATCAATTGTTCAGTGGCCTGATAGTATGAAGCAGAAATTCAAGTATTTGGATGCAAAATATAAAAAGCAATCGGAGTTTAAAGAGGTGATTATTGGTTCCTTAGCCAAACAAGTTTATTTCATAGATCTGGAAAGTGGTAAAGCAAGTCGAAAGTCCATTGCCACAACAAATCCAATAAAAGGAAGCGTGAGCATACGTCCCGGAGAAATACCATTACTTTTTGTGGGACAAGGTATTCCTGTGAAAGGAAATTGTGCAATGATGATTTTTGATTTGAATAATCATAAAACGTTGTTGCACCGAACAGGAAAAGAGATTTTTGCACCTCGCGGTTGGACAGCTTTCGATAGCTCGCCTTTGGTTGATGAAGAGAATAATACATTGTATTGGCCTGGTGAAAATGGTTTGATTTACCAACAAATGCTGGATTTTTCTAGAGCCGACTCGATTCCAAAACCAAATCGATTCAAATATAAAACAGATAAAAGCAGGCGATATGGTATTGAAAGCAGTATGGCTGTTTGTCGTAATCTGGCTTATGTAACGGATAACGATGGCAATTTAATATGTGTTGATTTGCAAAAAAACAAACCCGTATGGAGCTATTTTGTTGATGATGATACAGATGCATCTGTAGTAATCGAAGAAGAATATGGAAAGCCATTTGTTTATACTGGTAATGAAGTTGACTTGCAAGGAAATAGTGGATACAGCTATTTTAGAAAATTCGATGGTTTTAATGGACATATTGAATGGGAAAGAAAATTCAAGTGCTACTCTGAGCGGGGCAAAAATCCTGTAAATGGCGGAATGTTAGCTACTCCTTTGCTTGGAAAACACAAGGCAAAAGATTTGATCATTATATCGATGGCTCATTATCCCAAAAAATACGAAGGAGAAATTATTGCACTAAACAAGAAAACAGGTAAAATCGTTTATCGGTATAGCCTAAAGAGTTTTTCTTGGTCTTCGCCTTTGGACTTATACGATGAATTTGGGAATATGTATATTTTCACAGCAGACTCTGATGGCTATGTGTATTTGATTGATGGAAGCAACGGTAAACTGCTTGACTCACGCATTATGAGTGTGAATTTTGAAGCTTCACCAGTTGCCTGGGATAATAAGATAGTGTTGGCCGGAAGGGGAAACAAGATTTTTTGTTTTTCAATTGAATGAAAAAACTCATCATCATAGCAGTTATTGCCTTGCTCGTTCAGCAAGGATATTCTCAAATGTATACGGTAAAGGATAGCACAGAATATCCATTTTGGGTTTATTTGCCAGATACTTACACTGACTCTAGTCAAAATTTCCCATTATTTATTTTTCTACACGGTAGAAGTCTTTGTGGTACGGATTTGAATCGGGTATTGAGATATGGCCCTCTTTATGAAATAAAAAGGGGGATGAATATTCCTTTTGTGATTGTTGCCCCCCAATTAAAACCGAATAGCTCATGGAATCCAGATAAAGTTGATGCTGTGGTGAACTATATGTTGGCTCATTATACAATAGATAGCAACAAAATTTCTGTAAGTGGAATGAGCTTGGGCGGATATGGAGCGTTTGATTATGCTGGAAAATATCATAAAAAACTGGCAGCTGCCTCCATTGTTTGCGGAGGAGGAAATACCAACTATGCTTGTGAAGTGAAAGACCTTCCTATCTGGCTTTTTCATGGTAAACTCGATAAAGCTGTACCTTTTTCCGAATCAACTAAAATGCTGGAAGCGGTGCAAAACTGTGGAGGTTACTACATCAACCTAAATGAATATCCAAATTGGGGGCATGGCCAACTTATTCGTGTTTATCGAATGCCAGAACTCTATACCTGGTTGCTGGATCAACAAAAGGGGAAATAATTAATTATTTCTTCTTCGCCCTATAAATATCGGCCTCTATCATCACTGAGTTCTCAAAATAATGATGAACAAAGTACAGATTTCCTTCATTGTCTAATGTAGGTTCTCCCGCAAATTGAGAAACAATAAGTTCTGGAAAAGACCATTTATTGTTCACCCTCTTTGAACGATAAATGGCAGGAGTTCTTAAATATGTCCGAGTAAACCATAATTCATTTCCATTTGGTGTGATGTAAGGAAAGCCATCTATTTCTGAAGTATTCACAGAATCTATAGCAATTGGGTCAGACCAACTTGTATCGGTTCGGGTGCTTACCCAAATGTCATAGTTTCCTTTACCGCCATTTCTGCCTGAGTGAAAGTAGAGATCATCTCCATGCAGATGGACTTCTCCTATTTCAAAATTTTTCATCAGTTTGTCTCCGCAATATGTCCAGTTTTTCCATTTTCCACTAATATTTTCAGCAGTAAACATATTAACTCCAGTAAATCCTTCACGTGCTGATGCAAACCACATTTCGTTGTTTTGGACACAAACAGCACCATCCAGCGCTAGTTTTACAACATCTTGCAACCATACTCTTTCTGCTTTTGTCCAAACATTATTTTCTTTTTTCGACAACCAAACACCCGTAACACTATCCAATAATTGTTTTTCTGGTAAAATCCGAACATCAGGTGTAAGGAAAAAATAGAGCGACTGTCCATCAGCTGTAATAAATGGGGAGTCTTCTGCTCCAGCAGTATTAACGGTTTGGGCTAAAGCAACTGGCTTTTCAAATTCGCTTGAATGCATAATTGGTGGATGATTATCACTTGCAGAATCGCGTTTTGTCACGTCATCCGGAATTTTAGATTCGCGACTAACAACTGGATAGCTTGGATTTGGTTCAGGATCACAATTGATTAAAAAAACGGAAGAAAAAAGAAGGATAAAAACAATAGCAAGATTTTTCATGACAAAATTCGTTTATTCGAATATACGAAATGAAACAGAGAAGATGTTTTTATTTATTAAGATAGGGCTGAAAGAAGAACGTTCACCTTCGCTTAAGCTTCGGTGAACGCTGTAGCGGGGACAGGACAAATATCGAACTTTTCTAATAATCCGAACTATCGATTTGATAATGATATCAGCCTGATACTGAGTCATTCAGATAATATAATACTTCAAAAAACAAGTTAATGAATGGTCTGTAACTTCAGACCTTGCCTTCGGAAAAGCCTGCCCGACTATGTCATTCAGGCGGGTCTGCCCGAAAGACAGGTCAGGCGGGCATATTTTTCTTAATGCAGTGATCCCAATAGTTTTTATTAATTTTAAAGATAAGAATCATTTCATTGCTTTTAATTTGCTTCTTGCTTGTTCCCATATAAAACACTTTACATGTATTTATTATCATAACAAATTGCAGTTTTTTTAAATATTTATTTTGGCAGCAAAACATATTTGCTGCCAAAATTTATATTTTTTATATTTGTAAAAAAAATATTATTACAGCAACCAAATTACATAT
>JABINZ010000238.1 GCA_018698135.1 Bacteroidota bacterium | reverse complement strand
TGGAAAATTCCTATTATCAATAGGGGCGAACCACCCGTAAAAGCAGAAGACCCTGAAGTATATGAAGTCATTAATAGGGTTGTAAAAGATAAGAAAACGCTGACAGCAACTTATAACAACGATTGTTTGAGTCTGGCAGATGTTGTTGTGGTAGATGTGCAGTGCGATTTCCACAAGAAGGAATTGGGAAATATGCGGACAGGAGAAACGGATATGGCTGCATTGGAAGCTGCTATTAAAACAATTGCTGAAAAAATTCAAGCACATTGCTTGACATTGATTGAAACAACAGTTGCTCCGGGAACAACAGAGTTAGTGGCCTGGCCTATCATGAAAAAAGCTTTCAAGAAAAGAGGAATTGCAACAACTCCACTTTTATCGCATAGTTACGAGCGAGTAATGCCCGGTCGTGAATATGTATCCTCTATTCGAGATTTCTGGCGTGTATGTTCGGGTTGTGATGCTGATGCAAAAGCAAAAGTTGAGCAGTTTCTAAATGATGTTTTAAATACGAAAGAATATCCGCTTACTGTATTAGATAGACCCATCGAATCAGAAACTTCAAAAATAGTTGAGAATTCATATCGTGCTAGTATTTTGGCTTTTATGAACGAATGGAGTTTGTTTGCCGAGCGCACGGGTGTTGACATGGTGAAGGTTTATAAAGCCATTAAAATGAGACCAACTCACTCCAATATCATGTTTCCCGGACCCGGAGTAGGTGGCTATTGTTTACCTAAAGATGGAGGCCTTGGTTATTGGGCCTACGAGCATATTCTGGGCTTCAATGATGGTGACGATGTGTTTAAAATTACACCTGCTGCTATTGATATTAATGATACCCGTGCATTACACGTTGCGGAACTAACTCGCGATGCTCTTAGAAATATTGACATTCATATTGCAGGTTCTGATATTTTAATTTGTGGAGCCAGCTACCGTCAGGATGTTGGAGATACACGCTACAGTGGCAGTGAATTGGTTCTAAGAAGAATCAAAGAAATGGGTGGTGATGTAAAAGTGCATGACCCTTATGTAGACAATTGGGTTGAATTGGAACATCAGGATACTTTCCCTAACTCGTGGAGTAAGTATTTTAGAAAACAAGAAGAACTAAAGGAGTTGAAAGTTCAGAAAAACTTGCAAGATGCCTTAGTAGATGCTGAAGCTATGATTCTTGCTGTTCCTCATCAGGAATATATGGATTTGAATCCAGATGATATCGTGAAATGGGCTGGACAACCTTTGGCAATTATTGACTGTTTTGGGATTCTAGATGACGATAAAATCCGAAGATATTTTGAATTAGGTTGCGAAGTAAAAGGTCTTGGCAGAGGTCATATTCAGCATATTAAGAAAGAGGTTTTGCGAAAGTAATATCTAGTTTTTCCATTCTGATTTCTAAAGCTTGAAGTAATCACTTGTAGCATACAGTATGATTGATTTATCAATTGTGGTTTGCACGGATTAATTCTTAAAAAAAGTTTTTATAGATACAATAGAATTGCAGTATTTCCGTTAGATTTTTTTCTCTAGATATAAAAAAGTAACAAAACTAATAATGCAAAAAACGCAGGCCTCTAACACTACTCAAAACTCCTTCACTAAAAAGAAAAACAGCCGATTATTTTATTATGTCCTTGTTATTGTTCTCATACTTGCGTTGGGGTTTATTCTGGGCTGGTATGTAGATTTTTCTGAAAAAAAAGCACGTATAGTTCGACAATATAAGAAAACACTAATTGAGAAAAGTGAAGAGCAAAAATTGATGGCACCGCTAAAGGATACGATGATTATGCCTTTTATTAATCCAATTGCTTTTTTATATCCACAAACCAATTTATGTTTTGATGAATTAGAAAACTTTAAGCCCAAAGTTCAGAACTACATTGCAAAAGCCATTACGGATAAGTCTATTGATATCGTTTCAGTCTATTTTCGGGATTTGACCAATGGTTTTTGGTTTGGCATTAATGAACGTGAAAAGTTTTCACCTGCGAGTTTAAATAAGGTTCCTGTTTTAATTGCTGTTTTAAAAAAAGCGGAAACAAATCCATCCTTGTTAAAAGAGAAAATACAATACCTTGGAAGTGAAACGGAAAATAGATTAAAACAAAAGCCATGGGTAAGTATGCCCAGAACAAAACTTAAACTGTTAAAGTATTATACTGTTGAAGAGTTATTGGATTATATGATTATTCATTCCGATAATGATGCAACACTTTTACTCCTCGATCGAATTACAGATGAATATATGCGATTGGTTAAGAAGGATCTTGGATTTATTGATGCAACTGATTTAGCTTCTGAATCGAACTATATATCCGTAAAAGCATATTCAACTTTTCTAAGAGTTCTCTATAATGCGAGTTATTTAAATAAAAAATATTCCAATTTAGCTTTAGAAATCCTGAGTGAATCAGACTACCCATTTGGGATCAGAGCTGCCATTCCCGATGAAATACAAATCAGTCATAAATATGGTGAAAGAGATCATATAACTGAAGCCGATGAAGTTCAAATAAGGCAGTTGCATCATGTTGCTATTGTTTATTATGCAGGAAAACCTTTCCTTTTAAATATCATGACAAAGGGAAGTAATCGTGAAAAATTACAGAAAGTGATTAAAGATATTGCAGAAATTGTTTATCAGGAAGTTGATACACAGGTTAAACAAATGCCAACATGTGCTTTGGAGAGAGATAAAGAAAAGGAATAAAAAAGCACAATAAAATATTTCACTGTGCTTCTTACTAGTTTCAAAAAGACTTTTTAGAAAACCTCGCAGTGAGAAATGAAAACCTTATGGTTTAAAATTACGAGGTCTTAGACTTAATTATAGGTTGGTAATACCCCATATTTCTTTGAATAATCCATCATTTGCTTACCGTAGTTAGATGGAT
>JABINZ010000237.1 GCA_018698135.1 Bacteroidota bacterium | reverse complement strand
GGATCCGGTAGACCCGAGTATTGCTATGCCTTTTTTATTTGCCATGTAAATAAGCCTAATTTTGGAAGGGGCAAAGTTATGCAATATTGAGTGGTTTAAACCTTAATCCAAGGCATTTATTATGGCAAATTATCAGCTGTGTAGTTTCTCTTTTTAGCCTAAATGTGAACATTTTAAAAAAGCATTACTCTTGTTTTGACCTATCTTTGTGTGCTAATAATCAAACAAAAAAATATGAAATATCTTAGCCTAATCATTCTCATGTTCGTGCTCATTTCGTGTGGTGAAAAAGACAATTTTCCTGCAAAAGTATCCAAGCATAATAGGCTGGTTTTTGATCAGGCTTTCAAAACCGGAGATGTTAACACAGCTATTTCATCTGCACAAGAATTATTGGTATATGATACAGGAAATTATGATTTGATGGATACCCTGGCCAGCCTATACCTCAATAAAGAGAACTATAATGCAGCGTTTAATTTCTCAAAAAAAATGTTGAGTTTAAAAACAGATGATCCCAAGGGAATTGAAATTTATGCAAAATCAGCAGCTAACTTAAACCTATCGCAGGAAGCAATAAATGGCTATTCAAAATTGTATGAATTGGATAATAAAACAGCTTACTTATACGAAATAGCAGTTCAAAACTATAATATAGGCAACATGGCCAATGGAGAAACTATTATTGAGTCAATTATCAACACTCCAGCAAGTAAGCAAGAAATGTATCGGGTTCGCATTGCTGTAAATACATTTCAAAATGTACCAGTCATATCCATGTGTTATTATTTTTTAGGTACATTAAATGAATTACAGGGACAGACAAAAGATGCTCAGAGCTACTTCATGGAGGCTCTGGAAAATGCTCCTGAATTTATTTTAGCAAAAAATAAGATTGCACGATACAAATAAATCAAATTTTCCGTTCTTTAAAAAAAGAAATTTACAGCAGAAATTATATGAAGAAATATTTCGATTCACTTATTATTGTCGGATTAACAATAATACTAACACGTTTATTAATTTCCAGCACATCAACTGCTCCTGAGCAATATAAGAGTGAATTCGAAAAGGAATATGGTGTTTATGCACTTGAAATGCCAAACAAAATCGATTTTTCAGGAGAAATAGTTCCACTTGAAGTGGATGATATAAAAGAACGCTTGGATCGGGAATTATTAGTAAACACCTATTGGCAATCCAATACTATTTTACTTATCAAAAGGGCCAACAGATGGTTTCCAGTTATCGAACCGATTCTGAAACAAAATGGTATTCCTGATGATTTCAAATACATCGCAGTAATTGAAAGTGGATTCCTGAACCTCACATCTCCCTCTGGTGCTGAAGGTTTTTGGCAATTTCTTGATGGTACAGGAAAAGGTTATGGTCTTGAAATTAATTCGTCAATTGATGAACGTTATCATGTCAAAAAAGCAACACAAGCTGCTTGCGATTATTTCAAAGAAGCATATAGCCGTTTTAATAATTGGACACTGGTAGCAGCATCTTATAATATGGGAATGGGTGGGGTAAATCGTCAATTAACAAAACAGCATGTTAGCTCCTATTACGATTTACTTTTAAGTATTGAAACCAGTCGCTATGTTTTTCGAATTCTAGCCTTGAAAGAAATATTCACCCATCACGATAAATATGGATTTCACTTTCTGGCTTCCCACCTATATCAGCCCTATGATACCCGAATTATACGAGTGGATAGTACCATCGATAATCTGGTTGAGTTTGCACAGGCAAATGGGAGTACGTATCGTGAAATACGAATCATGAATCCTTGGTTACAAAACAACAAATTACCCAACAAGAGTCGAAAAATATATGAAATTGAATTGCCGAATAAGCATTCAAAAAGGAAAAAGTTTTTTGTGCATGAAAGCTTGAAAGTTGAGAAATTTATCCCTGAAAAAAAGAAGAAGGAAGAAATTGAAATACCACTTGTAACGAAAGATAGCCTGATTATTCATGTAGTTAAGAAGCAGGAAAACATTAATTCGATCGCCCAAAAATATGGTGCAAATATTGCAGAAATACAGAGCTGGAATAATATGTATGATGATTTTGTTCGCAAAGGGCAGAAAATAAAGATATACTTGGAGAAGAAAGGGAAGTGAGCAAAAAAGAAGCAATCAGTCAAAAATTAGAAAAAGTTGAAGACGGGTATATACATGTATATGGTGCCCGCGAACACAACCTTAAAAACATAGATATAAGCATTCCCCGAAATAAGCTGGTTGTTTTTACCGGACTTAGTGGAAGCGGAAAATCATCCCTGGCATTTGATACTATATTTGCCGAAGGACAAAGGCGATACATGGAAACCTTTGCATCCTACGCAAGGCAGTATATAGGTGAAATGAAACGCCCTGATGTTGAAAAAATCGATGGCTTAAGTCCTGTTATTTCCATTGAACAAAAAACCAGTAGCAGAAATCCCCGATCAACAGTTGGAACAACAACAGAAATTTATGATTTCCTAAGATTACTTTATGCTCGAATTGGTGAAGCCTATTCGTGGGAAAGCAATAAGAAAATGGTTAGATATTCTGAAGATCAATTACTAACCACTGTTCTTGAAAAACATGACGACAAACTGGTTTCAATTTTAGCTCCCGTTGTAAAAGCAAGGAAAGGACATTATCGTGAACTTTTTGAACAATATCGCAGAAAGGGTTATACCAAAATAAGAATTGACGGTAAAATAAAGGAAATTGTTCATAAAATGCAGCTCAATCGTTATGCAATACATGATATTGAATTGGTAATCGATCGCATTAAAATAGCTCCCAAATCTGTAGGCCGCATGAAATCATCCATGCAATTGGCATTGAAAGAAGGCAAAGGAACCATGATTATTGTAAATGAGGATGAAAAGCATCTGAACTATTACAGTAAAAACCTGATGTGCCCTGAAAGTGGACTTTCGTATGACGAACCACAGCCTAATACCTTTTCATTTAACTCTCCTTATGGTGCCTGCCCAGAATGCAAAGGACTTGGCATTATTCATAAAATTGATGAGGATGTTTTAACACTTGATAGTAGTAAAAGTATCAAGGAAGGTGGACTGCTTGTTCTTGATCCGCAAAAGGATCATTGGACATCCGCCATTATACGCGCTATTGCAACACGTTACTCGCTGGATTTAGAAACACCCATTAATAAAATACCGAAGGAAATTCTCCATAAAATAATGCATGGTACGGAGGAGGAAATATTAGTCCAAACGGCCTTCATGGAATATGAAACTCGCTTTGAAGGTTTAATAAACCGCTATAAAGAGCAGATTAATGATACTGAAAACAATCATCTTAAAGATGAACTGAAAGAACATATTCCCTTAGTTACATGTCCTGACTGTAATGGTTCACGCCTGAAAAAAGAAGCACGATATTTTAAAATTGACAAAAAAAACATTTACGATGTTAGTTCACGCCAATTAACTGATTTTCATTCCTGGATACTTACACTTGAATCTAAACTGAAAGGAAGAAGTAAAATTATCGGAACCGAACTGATCAAGGAATTAAAAGTTAGAACTGCTTTTTTATTGGAAGTTGGGCTAGGTTATCTATCGCTTGATAGGGCAATGTATACACTGTCAGGAGGAGAATCTCAACGAATACGATTAGCTACTCAAATTGGTTCGCAACTAATCAATGTTACCTATATAATTGATGAACCCAGCATTGGTTTACACCAACGGGATAATCATCGATTGATTAATGCACTTAAGGAATTAGCTGATATAGGCAATACAGTTTTGGTTGTTGAGCACGATAAAGAAATGATGGAAGCCTCAGATTATCTTGTTGATCTTGGACCAAAAGCAGGAATCCATGGTGGCGAAATAAGCTTCCAAGGCAAATTTGAAGATATTGCACAAGCTGATTCATTAACCGCTGATTATTTATCAGGACGGAAGAAAATTGAAGTTCCTGCAGAAAGAAGAGCGGGAACAGGAAATAATATTGAGCTTTTTGGCGCAAAAGGACATAATCTTAAAAATGTAAATCTCAACTTACCATTAGGCAAGCTTGTTTGCATTACAGGGGTCAGTGGAAGTGGTAAATCATCGCTGATCAATGAAACCTTGTATCCCATTATTCGAAACCATCTGTATCGAACGAAAGTAAAACCTTTAGCACATAAAAAATTAACAGGATTGGAGTTCATCGATAAAGTGATTGAAATAGACCAATCTCCAATTGGACGTACTCCACGATCAAATCCTGCAACCTATACTGGTACTTTTACGCAAGTCAGAAACTTATTTGCACAACTTCCCGAAGCAAAAATAAGAGGTTATAAAGCAGGGCGATTTTCTTTCAATGTAAAAGGCGGACGCTGTGATGAATGCGAGGGAGCTGGTGTGAAGACAATCGAAATGAACTTCTTGCCTGATGTGTACATCCAATGTCCGAAATGCATGAGCAGACGCTATAACCGTGAAACATTGGAAGTCAGGTTCAAAGGTAAATCCATTACAGATGTGTTAAATATGACACATAATCAGGCGCTTAAGTTTTTTGAAAACATTCCCCAATTAAAAAGGCGGGTAAAAACAATGGTAGATGTTGGTCTGGGTTATATTACGCTGGGTCAGAGTTCAGTTACCATTAGCGGTGGAGAAGCTCAGCGAGTAAAACTGGCTACTGAATTAGCAAAAAAAGATACAGGAAAAACGCTTTACATCCTTGATGAACCAACAACCGGACTTCATTTTGAGGATATCCGAATATTGATGGATGTATTGAATAAATTTGTAAATAAAGGCAATACTGTATTAATAATTGAGCATAACCTAGATGTGGTTAAATTAGCAGATCACATTATTGACCTTGGTCCAGATGGTGGAGAAGCAGGTGGTAAAATTATTTGTGAAGGAACTCCAGAGGAAATTGTGACCAATAATTGTGGCTATACGGCTGGTTATTTGAAGAAGGAATTAAACAATTAAAAACTTTGTGCTTTATGTTTTCATGGTAGGTCTTTTAGCCACCAAAACACAAAGACGCTAAGGTTCACAAAGAAATTCAGAAACTGAATAGATCATGAACAAAAACTTAGAATATAAGCTCTCATTAAACAATGGCATTGAAATCCCTCAATTAGGTTTGGGTGTTTTTCAAGCGAATGATGGAGCTGAAGTATTTGACGCTGTTAGTTACGCACTCAAAATTGGGTATAGATTAATTGATACGGCTGCTATTTACAAAAACGAAATTGGAGTTGGCAAAGCAATTATTGAAAGCAATATTCCCAGAGACGATATATTCCTGACTACGAAGCTTTGGAATTCTCGTCAGGGAGATTATAAGCAAGTAGCTAAAGGATTTAACGACAGCTTAGAACGACTTGGGCTGGAATATGTAGACTTATACCTCATCCATTGGCCGGTTAAAGGAAAATACGCAGATAGCTGGAAAGCCATGGAAGAACTTTATCTGGAAGGGAAAATTAAAGCGATTGGTGTAAGCAATTTTCAGGTGCATCATTTAGAGGACATTTTTGAGAAATGCCAGATTATTCCAACAGTCAACCAAATTGAATTGCATCCTCTGATGCAGCAAAATGAGCTTCATGAATTCTGTAAAAAGCACAACATACTCCTTGAAGCGTGGCGTCCTATCATGAAAGGGGAAGCTGATAAGGTAAAGGAATTGGTAGAGATTGGAAATAAATACGATAAAAGTGCAACACAGGTAATTCTTAGATGGAATTTGCAAATTGAGATTATCACCATCCCAAAATCTGTAAATCCAGATCGGATTAAACACAATGCCGATCTGTATGATTTTGAATTGGATGAAGAAGATATGGATTTTATTGCAACTCTAAATCAGGATAAACGTTTTGGACCTGATCCAGATAATTTTGATTTTTAATCTTTCTGATTTAAGATTAAGCTATATGAGTTAATTGCCTTAATTACCTCTTCTGCATCTGACAGAGATTTAAACTCCCAATAAAAATAAAATAGTTGAAAGACTTTGACTTGCCTTTGATAGTTCTGTCAATACAATAAAAACCATCTCGACAATTCAAACGAATACAAGGTTTATCATCAAGCTGAACACCTTCTATCTGTTGAACAAAGGTTGATTTAATTGATTTTGGTATATACTTTTTATAATATTCTGAATCTTGAGAGAATGAATTTAAATGAAGTATAACAAAGCAAAAGCGCAATATTGATTTGAAGATTTTCATAGTTGAAGTTTATTCACAAATATAATAAGTCACTTTGAAAAATTTGTCTAGAACTCAGTATATAGAGTATCTCTTCCGTTGACTACACATGCAATATGCTGTATTTTACTTTTTGGATCAAGAATCGTCCAATGCTTGACTGCATAAATATCAATATGTTCTCCAATAAGCGTTTTTAATTTAAATGTACGCAGTTCACTGTCCAGACCTCTATTGATATAAAACACTTTGTCATTTCCAGCAATTCGAATATTAATATCTCTCGTTTCATCGCTCGACCATATTTGCTCCACTTCACCTGAAATCACATAACAGTTATTTGGTCTGGGATGAATAATTGGTCTGAAGGAAATAATGATGATTAAACATAAAGCAAAAACACCTGCTCCTAAATAATTATTTTTGCTTCGTTTCCACATCCTTGAAATTTCTTTTATAATTTAATACAGTCAAGAAATATTCCAAATCACAAGTCACACATTATCTGCTTGTAACGATTTGCAAAAGTCCCATCTTTTGTATAATTATTAAAACTTCCTGTTTCAGAATTAAACAGGTTACTTTAAGTGTCATATAAAGCTAATTATATATTTTCTTCATCTATCTTTGCACCCGCTTAAATAACAGAAAATGACAGAAATACGCAACATTGCCATCATAGCACACGTTGATCATGGTAAAACAACATTAGTTGACAGAATCCTTCATCAGGTTAAATTGTTTAGAGATAATCAAGACATGGGAGAATTGATTCTTGACAGCAATGATCTGGAAAGAGAAAGAGGAATCACTATTTTATCAAAAAACGTTTCTGTAAGATATAAAGATACTAAAATCAATATTATAGACACACCTGGTCACGCAGATTTTGGTGGTGAAGTAGAGCGTGTTCTGAACATGGCAGATGGTGTTTTGCTAGTTGTAGATGCTTTTGAGGGCCCCATGCCTCAAACCCGTTTCGTACTGCAAAAAGCAATTGAACTTAATCTCAAACCTATTGTAGTAGTTAATAAAGTTGATAAGCCCAACTGTGATCCTGAATCAGCCCAAGAAGCTGTTTTTGAACTAATGTATAGTCTGGATGCTACGGAAGACCAATTGGATTTCCCAACAGTATATGGCTCTGCAAAAGCAGGTTGGATGTCTGAAGACTGGAGAAAACCTGCTGAAGATGTCACTTATTTGTTGGATTCTATAATTGAACATATTAAACCTTTCAAGGTAGTTGAAGGATCACCTCAAATGCAAATTTCTGCCATCGATTATTCATCTTATGTTGGCCGGATCGCAGTAGGCCGGATTACTCGAGGAACTCTAAATTGGGGCGAAAATGTTTCCCTGGTTAAAAAAGATGGAAGCATTTCGAAAAACAAGATCAAAGAGATTTACACTTTTGAAGGTTTGGGTAAAGAAAAAATTAAAACACCGGTTCCTTCAGGTGAAATATGTGCTATTTTAGGAATGGATGGTTTTGATATTGGTGATACAATCGCTGATTTCGAAAATCCTGAAGGATTAAAAAGCATGGCTGTAGATGAACCAACTATGAGTATGCTTTTTACCATTAATAATTCACCTTTCTTTGGACAGGATGGTCAGTATGTTACCTCTCGTCATTTAAAAGAAAGATTGATGAAGGAAATAGAGAAAAACCTTGCATTGCGTGTTGAGGAATCAGGAACTGCTGATGCATTTATAGTATTTGGACGAGGAATTCTTCACCTGTCTATATTGATCGAAACCATGAGACGTGAAGGGTTTGAGCTTCAACTGGGTCAGCCAAAAGTTATTGTTAAGGAAATTAATGGCAAAAAACACGAGCCTGTTGAAGTACTTACGGTAAATGTACCCGAAAGTATGTCGGGCAAAGTAATTGAACAAGTAAGTATGCGTAAGGGTGAACTATTAACCATGGAAACAAAAAACGATAGAGTCAATATCGAGTTCCATATCCCTTCACGAGGTTTAATCGGATTACGAAATAAAGTACTTACTGCAACGGAAGGAGAAGCAATTATGGCTCATCGTTTCAAAGCATTTTTGCCTTGGAAAGGAGATATGCAAAGTAGACGAAATGGTTCATTAATCGCGATGGATGCAGGTACATCTATACCCTACTCTTTGCATAATTTACAAGACAGAGGTAAGTTTTTCATTAATGCAGGAGAAGAAATTTATGGTGGTCAGGTAGTTGGCGAAAACAACAAACAAGAAGACATGATCGTTAAAGTCACCAAAACAAAGAAACTCTCCAATGTCCGTGCTGCAGGAACTGATGAAAAAATGCACATTGCACCTGCTATTAAATTCAGCTTGGAAGAAGCACTCGAGTACATCAAAGAGGATGAATATTTAGAAGTAACTCCAAAGATTTACCGTATGCGTAAAATCCTGCTCAACGAGCATGATAGGAAAAGAGCGGCTAGGTAAAAATGAAATTAATAATACATTATTATACTCTGGATTAAGTCTGCGACTTAATCCTTTTTATTTATGAAAGTTTGTAACTTTCATATTAATGCCATCAAAATATACAATACAGAACCATCAAAATCCACACTTCTTAACATATTCTACAGTTGAATGGATTGACATTTTTACAAGACCAGTTTACAAAGACATTGTAGTTGACAGTTTAAAACATTGTCAGAATGAAAAAGGATTGATTTTGTATGCATGGGTAATCATGAGCAACCATGTCCATCTAATTGCTTCAGCAAAAGAGAATTACAAGCTTTCTGATATATTAAGAGATCATAAGAAATTTACGTCAAAAAGAATTATTGAAGCTTTGAATCATCCAGAAGAAAGCAGAAGAAACTGGATTCTTTGGCTATTAAAATCTCATGGAGAGAAAAATTCCAATAACAAAAACTATCAAGTCTGGCAACAAAACAATCATCCTGTTGAATTGGAAACCAACAAAATGATTGATCAGAGATTGGATTATTTACATAATAATCCCGTAAAAGCTGGGTTAGTCAACATTCCTGAAGAGTATACATACAGCAGTGCCATTGATTATGTAGGTGGAAAAGGATTGCTAGATATCGAATTTATTGTTTAGGAATTGTAAGTTTTAAACTTACATCATTCAAAGGTTTCAGTTGCAAACTGAAACCAGAGTTGATTTTATAAATCGTCATTGCGAGCAAAATGCAATGATGCGCTGCAATCTACAAATTATACACGGAAACCTAATGAGGAGATTGTTTCGTCCTTTGTCCTCGCGATGACGTTTCAACTAGGAATTAATAACTCTTTCTCTTTCTTGCAGCACCACCACTTCTTGATTTTTTAAAATCCTTTGCAGGAAAATCAGGCTTGAGTCGTGGTTTGGGCTTTGACTCTGGTTTTGAAATTTCAACAGCTACTTTAGTCCCTTCAAATATGGCAGGTTTGCCACCCAAAAAAGAATCTAAAATTGATTTTTCAAAACTATTTTCCACTTCGAAAAAGGAGAATTTCTTCATGATATCAATACGTCCAATTTCAATATTTTTCGACCGCGTTTGCTCGTTTATTAATCCCATCAATCGTGCAGGATTTAACCCTTGCTTGATACCAAGATTGATAAAGAAACGGCTAAAGTTGGCATCTCTTGATCTCTTTCTTTCTTTATTGCCTCTGTCTAAATTATCAGAACGATCTGAGCGATCAGAACGTCCCTTTCTATCAGGTCTATCAGATCTATCATCTCTTTCAACTTTATTAAGATCTTGAGCATTCTCATAATAAGAAAGGAATCGATTAAACTCAACAGATACAAATCGCTTGATTAAATCCTCCCGACTCATCCATTCAAGTTTTTTATAAATCTCAGGCATATATGCCTCAATTTCTGTTTCATTTACTTGTGTATGTTCCATCCTGTCAATGAGATTAAACAGCTGCTTTCCACAAATTTCAGATCCATTAGGCACCTCTTTCAATGTGAACTGTTTACTGATCATTTTCTCAATATCCCTGATTTTCCGCTTATCCTTCACATGAATAATGGAAATACAAACACCCTTCTTTCCTGCTCTACCGGTTCGACCACTACGGTGGATATACAGCTCTAATTCATCAGGTAAATTATAATTGATAACATGCGTAAGATCATTAACATCCAATCCACGTGCAGCAACATCGGTTGCTACCAACATTTGAATAGTCTTTGAACGGAAACGGCTCATTACATGATCGCGCTGGGCTTGCGATAAATCACCATGCAGTGCGTCAGCACTATAACCATCTCCAATAAATTTATCAGCAATTTCCTTTGTCTCCTTACGTGTCCTACAGAATACAATACCATAAATTTTAGGATTAATATCTGCTAAACGCTTCAATGCTTCATAACGATGTTTTGCCTGAACCACATAATATTCATGTGATACATCATCAGCTCCAATATTCTTTTTACCAGCAGTAATTTCAACCGGATTACTCATGTAATTATTGGTAATACGAATAATCTCATTCGGCATAGTGGCCGAGAACAAAAAGGTTCTTTTTTCCTGAGGAGTATTAGCTAAAATGGCATCCAAATCATCTTTGAAACCCATGTTCAGCATTTCATCTGCTTCATCAAGTACCAAATATTTAATATGCTTTACCTTCAGTATTCTTCTTTTGATCATATCAAGCACACGTCCTGGAGTACCAACAACCAATTGAGGTTGCCTTTTCAAATCTCTGGTTTGCTTGCCAATATCAGCACCACCATAAACAGCAGTTACGCCAAAGTCTGGTAAATATTTTGAATAATTGGCTATATCTTTAGTAATCTGTACACATAGTTCACGTGTTGGACTCAATACCAATGCCTGCACATCAGATGATAAAGGATCGCTAAGTTCTATCAATGGCAAACCAAAAGCAGCAGTTTTACCAGTTCCGGTTTGTGCCAGTGAAATAATATCACTTTCGGTGCTAAGTATAACAGGAATTGTTTTTTCCTGAATAGGAGTTGGATTTTCGAAACCCAATTCTTTTGTGGCTTTGAGAATTTCAGAGCTCAGTCCTAAAGAATCAAATGTAATCATGTGTTTTTCTTGTCAATCTCTAAGCAATAGCGCTTACAAATCATTGTTTATTCAAGCTGCAAAAGTAATTGTAATAAATGGATATAGATGCAAAATACTTGATTTTCAAAAAGTTAATACCAAATTATTAAGGCAATGCATCAGGTCACTCAGCGCATACTTAGCTCATGGTGATTTCTAGATGTAATTGTGTAAACCCGAATCAATTTCGGATCTATATTGAATTAGCCAATATGTTTAATATTGAAAGTTTTGCTAATTTTGAGATATGGCTACAGTTGACAACATACGAAATGGCTTGATTGAAAAAATATTAACAATTCGCAACAAAAAGTTCCTGTTAGCATTGGATAATCTAATTTCTTCCAATTCTGCGAATGATGAAGTTTTTGAACTAACACACGAACAAATTTTAATGCTAAAAATAAGTGAAGAAGATATTCAATCAGGCAGGACTGTGTCTGAAGAAGAGTTGAAATACAAAACAAATGCATGGCTAAAAAACAAGAAAAGCTGATTGTTAAAACCCTCTCTGGATTAAGTCTGTGACTTAATCCCAATCAAATTAAATCATTCGTTTATTATTGCAAATACAAAAACCTCATATTATGGACAAGTTCCAAAGAAATTACATGAATTGTTGAAATCACAATAATGCTAGTACGATATCGTTAGTAAACATATCAAAGAAACTTCAATGAAGTATAAACTACTATTATTCATTACTCTAGCCCTAATTCTTTGCTCCTGTTCAAACAGGGATAAGGAGATGGAATACAATCAGTTTTTATGTAATCAGATACAAAAATCAACAGTAACCTTAATTGACGATAATTATAAAACGCTGGAACAGTTTGGTAATTTATTGCCATGGATGCCAAACAGTCTAAAAATCTTTTATGATAATGCAATTAGTTTAAATGAAAATACTGAAAACTTCATGCAATACATTGATTCTATAGTAAAGCTAATTTCTTCCAATGAAGACATATACTCATTAAATAAACCAAGTTCAAAGAATGAGTGTAATGACTTAATTTTCAATAAGCACCTTGGAAATGAAATAGCGAAGAGAATTGCTCAAATTAATGATCAATTCTTACAGTCCACGGCTACTTTTTCAAAATATGTAAGTAAAACATATATCGAAGATATTCACCTCATTCAGGTTAAAAACAAGACTGAATGGGTAAAGGAAACATTTACGAACCTCTCAAATGCAGAATTATTAATTACACTTTTACGATTAAAACAAGAGATTATCCGACTTAATCACAAACTTATTTTAACTCAAATTAAGTGTATTGGAGTGTCTGATTACCGTTTTGACAGAATGATCCCTGTTGTATCTATGGACAGGCAAATACTCTTTCAAAATGACACTGCATACTGTACGATTGTACTTGGAGCCTACAATTCTAAAATCAAAACAGATGTTACCATTGAAAACTGTGAAACATTCTTTGAGTATGGAAAACAAAAAGCAATACTTCCCACAAAAAAAACAGGATTTAACATATTTGAAGGAAGCATGACTACATTAAATAATAATGAAAAAACAGAATTTCCTATTATAATTGATTATTTAGTTTATTAAAATGAAGTACTTACTCATTATATCATCAGTATTCTTGATTGTTTCCTGCAATTCTGATAATCAGAACTATTTTATTGAAATGTATAATTCAGAAGTATATGTTTATGACGAATTGTTAGAAATCTCTGATAAACAAATGGATCAATGCTACAGATTTACTCATACATCAAATTACTTCAAAAAACAATATTCAGCTTCAATAGACTCTATTGATAACATTTATAAATCATTCAGTTCGAAGGTATCCCTTCTCGAAAAAGAGTTATTAGAAAAAAATGAAATTTTCCTGGAAAAGCAATCAAATAACAGCAATAATATAAAAAACTACTTTAAAAAAGTGCCCTACAGTTGTAAAATCAAATATAACAGACTACTAAATGACATTGATTATTTGACCAATAGAATATTAGCATTAACTAATGACACAACTATTTACTCTTTCTACTCCTCTTATCTCGATAAATCAGTTTATTATGCTAATACCTACAAAAACAAAAATGTTCTAAACAGCCTTTTACAATTAAAACTCATACAAATATCTTTAGAACAGTTAAAAATTGATTTAATAAATAGTTTTCTTCAAAATCAACCAAAGAAACTAGAGTTTGATTCCCAATTACCTGTTGTCGTCATGCAAAAGAATTTGTATAAAAAAGGTGAAATTGCTGAAGCAGAAATATTATTGACAGAATATTCTTCCAAATCACAACAACAGTTATTGATTAATAACGACACAATCAGCTTTATTAATGGACTTGTTCGGTATAAATTAGACACTCGAAAAAAGGGTCAACATGATTATTTATTTGAAATTCTTGATTACGATAAATATGAGGATCAAAATAAAATTTATCAGGCTCGATTATTCTATCATGTTTATTAATGCTTGCTTGGTTTTAAGTCTGATACTTAACCCCCTACCATAAACTTATCTCTTCTTATTTTTTCACCAATCAATAAAAAAGAAGTAGCATCTTACCAGAGGCAAAACAATTGCTTAAACCTGCAATATATTTTAAAAAAATAAAGACTATATCATTACTGATAACAATTGATCGGATTCCAAACAAAAGCAGTAATTGTTCTAATTATTATTTTTTTCAAAAATCAAGTATCTAAATTAATCTTCTTATTTTTTTCGTATTTTTATTTTCGAACAAATCATTATTCAATGGCTCTCACTATCCTCAAATGTTTCAATTAAGCGATAACAAAATAGTATATAAATCTTCGTTAAGATTATTCTGCTATATAACATGCCTATTTTGCTATTTGTTTTCCTTGAGTAGTGATCTATATGCACAAGATCATCAATCCGATTTGAAGTTTATTTCCAGTGCAGCAGACTATCATGAACATAATTGCCACGCGCATAATTCAAAATCTTTGATTAAAGCAAATAGTAGTTTCCTTGCGAAAATAAATCCTGTTGGATGGGTTCTGGCTGGCACTATGTATTTATATCAAAATGTAATTTCACCCCAAACAATATCTAACTGCCCCTATGAATTATCCTGTTCAAATTTCAGCAAGCAAGCAATTTCAGATTATGGATGGATTAAAGGAGTACTTTTGTCTGCAGACAGGCTGAATAGATGTAACAACTTGAATATCTCAGAATTACCTCCTGAGTCTTTTAATGAATTAGGTCAAATAGTTGACTTACCTTCTCAATACTTAAATAAATGACAAAAATCCTCCTCTCTTTCGTTCTACTAATAATTTATCAGCCGATAAAGGCTCAATCATTAGCGGAAGAAATTGGATTTATTAATCATTTATATGAAACTAAATTATATGAGGAAGGCATCTTTTTCTTACAATCATTAAGCAAAAATGAACAGTTAAATCAAAATCAGAAAGATTCTATTGTCATTTTAATTGCAAAAAATTATTATCAATTAAACTCTGATTCCGCTATAAGATATCTTGGCTTAATCAACCATTCCTCGCATCCGCAATTTAATTCTGCCTATAAAACAAAAGCTCTGATCGAGTTGAACAACAATTCGTTTCAACAAAGTCTAAAATCATTGGAGCAAATTAATAACTCAGACAGTTATTGTAATTGTTTGGAAATATTCAACAAATATTCACTATCAGTTCACGATAAAAGATCAAAACGAAATACTCAAAGCAATTATAGAGATCACTTGGATAAGTGTAATGTATTTGTCAAAAACACAGCTGATTTAAGCAAATCAATGGATGAGTTAGAAAAGTTAAATCGAAAATCGGCTATGTTAGCAGGCTTAATGTCGGCAGCAGTTCCTGGCTTGGGAAGAGTTTATTCTGGGAAACCAAAGCAAGGTTTAGCTTCATTTTCAGTGCTCGCAATTTGGGGCTTGCAAAGCGCTGAAGCTTATTTTAAAAAAGGATACAAAGATCCGCGTTTTATTGCTTTTGGTTCTATTTTCAGTGTTTTCTATATCAGTAATATTTGGGGTTCAGCATTGTCTTTAAAAATTAAAAAACAAGAGGTTTATGACCAAATACATCATCATTATGTTGCTTCTCTGGAGCAATACATTGTTTGGTAGCGACTCTGTCTCATACCAGCGTACAGATAGTCTTGCAATTGCAGGAGACTATTTAGCTGCATTGGTGGCATATGAGCAGATTATTTACCAGCATGATGACGTGCTGATACAAGCCCAATCTCTATTAAAAAAATCCTATGCTCAAAAAGCAGCACATCATTATACAGATGCCATTAAAAGTCTTTTTCGAATTAATATTTTATCAAATTGGACAGATTCTTTTAAATATCTGATTTTATATGAGAAAGCACTGTGTTACTATTTGTCTCATAATTATAGCCGCGCAAAAAACGAACTCAGTAAAATGAAATATGCTTTTGCGGATTCAACCATCGCTGATAAATCCATATTTCTAAGTATACTTGTATTTAATGAACTACATGAATGGGAACAGGCCCAATCCCAATATGCTAAATACATGCTCTTGAATAATTTGAATGACTCCTTTTTATCAAAATATGAGGAGCTGATCCACAAAAATGGATTCAAGAAAAGGAAAACGGCTAAAACTTTATCATTCATTGTCCCAGGTCTGGGACAAGCCTATTCTGGTTATGCGGGCAGAGGATTCAGCAGTTTGTTGTTGCATGCTGGATTGGCAACCTACACTTATATAAGCTTTGTTCAAGGCTATCCAATATCTGCCTTTTCAACTGGTATTGGCTATTTAATAAGTGTTTATGTTGGAGGAGCAAAATATGCTCAGACTCTTGCAAATAAACACAATGATGCTATTCAAAATGAATTTAAGGACACTTTTAAAGCATATATATTAAAAATAGAAAATCAAAAAAAACTATGAAAAACATTAAATTAAAAACTATGAATGCAAAAATCACATTACTAACATGCAGTATATTCTTACTGGGATTTTCAAGTTTTGCACAAAAGGATGATGACTCTGAATTAGAAAGGGTAGAAATTAAGGTTAAAGGTGCAGACGACTATTATGTTGTTCCCGTTGGAGATGAAGGTGTTGTCATGTTTTACGAAACAGATGAAAAGGGCGAAAGTAAGGGAGAACGGGAATGGGTATTTACAAAATACAATACCAGTTTTAAAGAAGATTGGGATGAAATGGTTTCCATTGATAGGTGGTTGACGTTGAAAAAGTTCACCTACGATGGGAAATTTTTATACACGCTTTTTCATGCAACAGGCGCTAGTAGTTCTGATTATAAGTTAATAAAAATAGATGTTAAGAATGGATCAATAACTGATATTGGAGGCAAATCGCTTAATTTTAGTGAAATTGATATGTGCAATATGGGCAATGCATCTATCTGTTTTGGAGGCACATCAGTTCCAAACCAATACCTTGCTTGCGCAAAAGTTTGTCTGGCCTATAGCACTTGTTTCATTCCTTTTTTTCTGGGTCTAAATCCTAACAACACCAACCCTGTAGTTTATTATACTGATTTCAGCGATGATTTAGCTGAACTCAAAGCGATTAAAATAAAGGGAGGTTCAAAGGTTTCAGATATTACCTATGACAACTATTCGAAATCAGCCAATATTATTATTCTGAATAAATACAACAAAGTAAATTACACCTATGTATATGAGCTCGATGTGGAAGGAGATTTTATTAGTGATTATAAAATTGACTCGAAAGGAGGAAATTTAATTACTAGTGGTAAAATCACATCCTTGTCGGCCAATGAGAAAATTATGATTGGCACTTATACCAAACCGCTCAAAGACAAAAATTTCGTAGCTAAGTTTATGACCAATACTATGTTTAGAAGCTATGTTGGTCCGGCAGAAGTTGCTCATGGATTATACATTACTAAACTGATCGATAACGAACAAGAGTTTATCAAATATTATGGTTTCGAAAATTTTGATGAAGCACTCATTGCCATATCAGCTGGCTCAGAAAAAAGAACGAAGAAAAAATTAGCCAAGAGAAAAGAAAAAGGAAAAGACATTACTTTTTCATACAGATTGCTTGTACACGATCTTATAAAGCAAGATGATATCACTATTATGGTAGCAGAAGCTTACTACCCAGAATATCATACAGAATATTATACAACAACAAATTCACAAGGGCAAACAACCACTCAATCGCGACAGGTTTTTGATGGATGGAGATACACCCATGCAATTGCAGCAGGTTTTGATAAGGACGGTGAAATGGTCTGGGATCACTCTTTTAAAATTCAGGATATATTAACCATGAACTTAAAAGAAAGAGTAAAAGTAATGATACAAGAAGAGGAGATTGTTTTAGCCTATTCACATGGAGGTTACATTAAGTCAAAAATTTTAAGTGGAAGCGATATATTAGATGGTAAAAGAAGTGTAAAAATTGAGTTCAATAGAAAATATAAAAAATCAAGTACTAACTATGATGAAGAATTAGACTTTTGGTACGACAACTACTTTTTAGCAAGTGGAAAACAACGACTGGTGAAAAAAAGAAGTGCTCGAAAAAAAGGCGAAAAAAGAAAATCAACTGTTTTTTATTTTAGTAAAATCGCTTTTGAATAATGAAATTGTTTAAAACGCTCACCTTAATAATCTGTGTGCAGCTAATAGGATTTTTATCCTATTATGCTGTTGCTCAGACAACTAAAACTTCCAGTTATTCCATGCCTGAAAGTTTTCCTGACAAGTATTTTTTCGATCCTGAACAAAATTATTACGACATTCTTGACAAATTGAGTGTTCCGAATAAAATGGATGAAAAAGAACGCTATGCTGAACTAATGGCTTTTGGAAAGCAGAATTTGTTTGACAAAGGAGTTGTTTATATGGAGTGGCCAGCCATGGAGGACTATCTTCAAAAAGTACTGAAACAGGTTTTACCAGCAAAACTTAAAGATGAAAATCTACAAATTTATTTAACACGATCGCCATCAATAAACGCCTTTGCAATTCATGATGGATCTGTTTTTATCAATATTGGTTTATTGGCTGAGGTGGCAAATGAGGCAAGTCTGGCCATAATTATTGCACACGAATTAGCACATTATATTAATAATGATGTGGAATCGTCATTTTTCAGAAAATTAGAGCAGTATAGCAAAAAAAACCGAAATACAAATCATGAAATCAGGATAGACAATGCTGCTATAGATCGGGATATGGAAAGGTTAGCCGACAGTTTAGGCTTTGACTTAGCTAATACTGCTGGCTATAGTTTAACCAACGGGTTAATAAACTTTTATCAATTTTTGAAAGAAGAAGAAAAATATCGATTAGAAAAAAAATCGAAAAATCGAAAACTAATAAATGCAGGCTCCGAACTAAAAAGCAAGGAAGAAATAAAAGAAAATCTACTATTATCTCACCCCAAAGCAGTTGAGCGAATTGAAAACCTTGAGAATTATCTTGATAATTTTAGTAAAGAAAATAAGAAAGACTTTATTGTTAGCGAGTCAGAATTCAACGAATTGCAAGCAATAGCAAAAATCGAAGTATTAAAATTACTATTGAAAAATGCACAATATCATGATTGTGCTGAGGCAGCCTTTAAGAAATATTTATTCGATCCAGATAATGAAGATTACATCTATTATTTACTTGAATCAATCAGACGATTAATTTATTTAGATACTAAAATAGCCGAAAAAGGTTTTCTAACAGAGGATCTGAGGTCATATTTTAAAAAGGGTGAAGGTATTCTTAACGACCTTGATTTTATTTTAACTGATTCGGCAAGTGTATTATTTATTCAAGATTCAAACCTTATCAATAAAGACTCCCTCCCTTTTAATACATATACAGAAGCATTTAATTATTTTGAAAAATTGGCAATCGATAAAAACATTACAGAATCCTACTTAACAATTGCCCTTTTCAACCATGATAAAGTTTATACAATGTTCGAATATTTGAATCAGTATTTGGAATATGAAGATGCTTTATACCCCGAGTTTGCTAAGGCAGCTCTACATAATAGTTTATTTTCAGAACTTGATAAAAACAATAAAAACATCATATTGATGGATCGGTTTCATTATTTAGAAGATCACAAATATGGCTACTACAATCGTTTTTTCAAATCCGAAGTACTGACAAATAACTATTATACTGCATTAAAGGATGTAATGGGAAAGCATTTCTCATCTTATGAATTGATTAAGATAGACGAACTTAAAATTACTGATTTTAAAAAATACAGGGAGTACATGGATATGCTAAGTTTGGCTCTTTATTTTGAATATATGGATGATCATAAAGGAGAAAAGGTTTCAGAAGAATACTATTTTACCAAAAAAAAGAAGCAAATAGAAGAAAAGGATAAAAAACATGTTTATTATCTTGATCCTTACAGTTGGTATTTCTACAAGGAAAATGAGATCAGCACATTTCAATATATGAACACAAGTTATTTTGATGATCAAACACTACGCTACATGCCTCTCATAAGGGCATTAACGATAGTTACAGCATTTATTCCATACATCCAAATTGGTGATGTGCAGGAAATGCTATCGGGTTCGGCAAGATACACCTATGAAATAAATATGTATAAGTTTGATGCTTCAAAAAGTGAAAATAAAATTTATTCCAATGATGTTTATTACAAAATGACCGAAGCTTACTTCCTTAATACAACCTATCATCTTTTAAAAGAGCAAGAAAATGAAAACTAAATTTCTTATTCTGATTTTACTTTCTGTCTGCAGTTTACAAGACAATTTTGCTCAGGGTGGATTTCTAAATAAAAAAAATCAGATTCAGTTCGATTTCTTCAACCCCTTATTTAGTGGTGATTATGGATTCACACTTACTCGATCCATAAAAGAGGACATGGCTTTGTCTGTGGGATTTAAGTTCAATAGGAACTCAACCCCACAGCTTCGTGCCTATCATGATTATGGAGATGAGTTTTATGCGGTGTATTTGGCCTTTGTGAGTAAAGACTTAAGGGAACATATTCCCATTTGGGGAAGCTCTAAGGGATTACTTTTTGAATTCGACATACTCGCTTCCGGATTATCGGGAATGCAATTGCCTTTGGGTCATTATTGGGGTTATGGCTATGAAATTTTTCTTGGTAGCTTCGAACAAAGTGAACTTATTGGCGACATTATGTACATCACCCCATTCGATCATCGCTCTCATAAATTGAAAGGATTTTGGGGGAAAAACACCTATCTCAAATCAAATTTCACTTTGGATATGCGCCTTGAATTTGGACTTCAATTTGGAAAATCCTCTTCACTTAGTTCAGAGAATATTGTTGCCCATTTCCCTTACTACAGAGGTGTGTTCAATATGAATTTTATTCGAATTAGCGATTCAACTATCGAGGGAGTTTACTTTGAAAGATATCTTGGTACTTTTATTTACCCGAAATTAAGTATTGGTTATTTATTTTAATAGAACAAATAACTATTTGATTTCATAGAAGAATTTTGCTATTATCAAATATTTTATCCTGAATTAGTCATTATCTTAATCCCCTTTCATTAATTTTGCTCCAATTAATAATACAAATTTCATGGAAATCAAAGATCAAGTATTCAATACAATTAAAACATCCGAAAAACCACTCAAAGCTGCTGAAGTAGCAGAAATCATGGGTGTCGACAAAAAAGAAGTGGATAAAGCCATCAAAACACTCAAAAAGGAAGAAGCAATTATTTCACCTAAGGTGTGTTATTATACGGCAAAGTAAGTAATGGAATTGCAAGAATAGAAAATTATTCTCCTTGAATAAACAAGAGATTAATACTAGCATTCTCACTTCACAATGCTAGTCTTATAAAAGATTTGTTTCCTTTGAAAAAATAATCAAAGATTAATAATTTGACAGTAGTTAATAAAGAAGCAAAAATTCTAGATTTATGCAAAAACAAGTCAGTACTTGACGTTGGTGCAATAGGTCAGGAAAACAATTACAAAAACCCAAACTGGTTACACGCAAAGATCAAAAATTCAGCAAAAAGTATTGTTGGAGTTGATATTATACAAGATGAAATTGATAAACTTAAAGAACATGATTATCATTTTATTAATTGGAATACTCTAAAGCAACTGAAATCTAAATTTGAGGTAATAGTCATGGCGGACATAATCGAACATGTTGGAAATCCGCAAGAATTGCTTCAACAATACATTCCATTTATGGAAGATGATGGCATAATTGTGATTACTACACCTAACTCGAATCGAGCTCGAAACTTTCTATCTATTTTGTTCTTCAATAAATATGGAATGAACCCTGAACATACCATGTGGTTTTGCCCAAAAACAATGACTGAATTAATTAATAGAACCAGACTACAAGCTTATGAATTCTTTTGGCTAAGCGAATATAATAGCAAATCAAAAATTAGTTTTTCAAAATATATTCTTCTAAAAATAGAAAAGTTATTCGCTTTTTTTAGGAAGGATTTCAGTCCTGCATTTATGTTTATTGTATCTAAAAAGTAAAGTTATTAATTCAGAAAATCTTTCATTCTATTCTCAAATACAATGTTTAACTCCAAATATGTAAGTCCGAACTGAATTCGGACCTACTTGCGTATAGATGGAAATTTTAAAGCCATAAACGGACCCCAGACATCTATAAACTTTCTTCTAAATTATTTATTTTTCACAAACTGCATTGCATAATATTTAGCAGTTAATTTTTCTCCTGTAGCTTTTTCAATCATGTCATTCCAATAGTAACGAGCACCAGGTTTAAATATATTCTCTAATAAATAATCCCCAACTGCTTTATTATTGGCAAAACTTTGATTTTTATAATCTTCAGACTTGAATATTTCTTTGGTAATGTAATAGTACAACTGAGAAGCTAAGAGTTCACCTAGCAAATAATTATGGTAGTAACATGGCGATGTGGCAATATGCACTTTACTGGCCCAATCCGGAGCTTGCCTGTTATCTGGTCTTGTCACCATTTGATATTGTTCTACTAAATCCCACCACAATTTATTTAAATCCTGATCAGGATTTTCATACATACCTTTCTCAAATCTGTACATCACTTGTGCCCAACGACTAAAAACCAATTGCTCCAACCTTAAAGTATTTAAACTTTCCTCAGTAATAGCTCTTTTTTCTTTAGACGAAATGCCAACAACATCCTTTAACCATTGTGGATTGGAAGCAAAACGACCAAACATTTGAGCAATAGCTTCAGTTGTAAACGTATGAGCTGGATCTCTTAAAACATAAGGCAAATCCCTGTCAATGTATTTATCATAAACGCCATGCCCATATTCATGTAGCATGGTATTCATCCATGAACTATTATCTTTGATATTACACAATATTCTAACATCTCCTTCATTATCAATATCAATACAGAATGCATGTTGGTTTTTGCCAGGCTTTTCGTATAAATCACTATTGGCTAGAATATCGGTAATATCTAATCCAATTCCGGCATAATAAGAGCTTGTTAACTTTTCAATATCTTTTCCTTTATAATATTTGTCCAAATCAACATCATACATACTTGGAGCTTCCTGAAAGAATCTATTTTGATAATGCCATGGCCTCAATTCTTCAACTGAAATTCCATTTTTCTTTGCTAAATAAGTATCAATTTCTCCTTTTAACTCAATGAAATCTGCTCTCGTTAAATCATCTAATTCATTAAACAATTTGAACACATCTTCAGGATTCTGATCACTCATCAAAAGCTTCATTTCATGAAAATTATTAAATTCTAATTGCTGGGCAATTTCATTGCGAACCCTAACTAAAGTAAGAACATCTTCTGCAACTAAAAAACCTATATTTTTATGCGCTTCCCAAACTGCTTTTAATTTTTCAGAATCTGTTTCCTCTTTCAATATCCTTTCAATTTCATTATCTGAAAGTTTTTCTTCACCCACTATTGCTCGAAAATTACTGTACTTTTTCTCAATATCAGTACTCAACATAATCATCTCTTCAAGTTTCTTTTCATCAATTCTACTAAAAAGAAATGCATTATATAAACTTGTTAATTGCCTTGAAAGAAGCTCATCAACAATTTCTCCAGATTCTTTAATCTGCAATAACACTTCATAATCCTCAACATTTGAATGAATCTTGCTCAACTTTATTTGATTTTCTTCAGCAAGTTTGTAATCAGCATCACTTCCTGAAACAGCAGCATTGAAATATGCCAAGGCTGTTTCTCTATTTAAATCTTTAACTTGATTCTCATATTTTACAATAAAATCTTTCAACTTTTGCTTCATATCCTCTTTTTGTGGATTCCTGAATGAAAGTAGCAGGCTAATTCCAATTATTAAAACGGCTAATCCTTTTAATGCATTTTTCATTTAATTTGGTTTTAATTTAATAGGCTAGGATTACAAAAATACAAATTGCGTAAGTAGAATTGAAATAAAAAAAATGTCACCCCATTAACAAAAATAAGGTGACAATAATCTATTATCGCTGAATTTATATTACAATTTCCCTCCTTGTTTATGCCACTTAACCCATTTCGCCCATTGCTCTTTAGTCAGAATAAGACGAACATTTTCAACAAAATCCTTATGACATTTGTGAAGGTTCACAATAATTTGCTTTCTGATAGGATTTGTTTTCAATACTTCCTTCGTGTGTAATTTCAATTTATATAACGCATCTTTAAGCTGAGCTTCTGTTATTTTTCCAGCATTGTAGCTGGCTATTAACTCATGCTTCTTTTGGTTTGCCTTAGCAATAATTTCATGGTTTAACTTTTTAAGTTGTAAAAACAAATGATGTCGACATTTGTTATATTTTACAATTGAATAATGTAGTTTTTTAACTTGCTCAGGGCTTAAATCCAATTTATCTAACAGGAACCGAAGCTTAGGAGATATAATACCTTTACCATCTACACTTTCCAATTCTGAATCTGCTGGAATACCATCATTACTAATTTCTATGTCTGCATCTACATCAGGATCAGTAAATTCAGGCTCCAATAATAATCCCAAATTATCGAGGGGGATTTCTGCATTTTCAACAATACTTTTTGCTAATTGGTCAGATGTATTGTCATCTACCAATACATTCTCTTTTTCGCAGGAAACAACTAATAAGCCTAAACCTATTATGGTGAGAACGGCTAACATTTTCATCTTAATTTTTTTCATCATTCTGATTATTTTATGAACAGGAATAGTGATTAGATACTAAATTATCTCAAAGGTTTAATTACAAAATTAAAAAATATACAATAGCAATTGCAAATTTTTAGGCAGAGTATTTGAATAAGAATGCAAAATTGCATTTGTAATGAAGAGTATAAAGGAAAGAATAAAAGCATATACAAGCAAAAAATCCAAATTTGGAATAGCATCTGATATCGTCTTTGTTGCCATATTAATAGCCCTATTATTCCCTACATCAAGAAATGAGCTAATAGTCGGAGTTAAAAAACTGTTGCTTTTTCAACCTGGCCTTGAAAAAAACATAGAAGAGCTTGGTGAAAAGGATTATAATTGGTCTATTCAAAATTTGGATGGAGAAATAATTCCGTTTTCAGAATTTCAGGGTAAAACAATATTTCTGAATACATGGGCAACATGGTGCCCTCATTGTATTGCTGAGTTTCCTAGTATACAGCGGCTTTATGATGTGTATGGAAAAGACATTGAATTCGTGATACTGAGTAATGAAAATCCTTCCACTGTTCAAGCATTTCTTGATAAAGTAGGCTATGACTTTCCAGTATACTTAACGTATGATGCCATGCCTGTAGCACTTGAATCAAGATCACTTCCAACCACATTCATTATATCTCCAAAAGGAGAAATTTTGATTAATAAAAAAGGAAGTGCAAAATGGGATGGCGATAAAGTGAAAGCTTTAATTGACGATTTACTCAGTAAATAAATGGAATAATCCTACTGCTTTTCTTCTGATAAGTAGAATATTCAGGAAACCGTTTTAGAAGCATTTTTTCTTCCCAATGAAGCTTATAAACAAGGTCGGCTATAAGTATTATGAAGATTATCAAACGAAAAATACTGAAATTCTCAATAACCAAAGGGAAAAGCGTTAGAATTATAGCCGTATACATGGGATGGCGTATGACTTTATAAGGGCCTTTTTGTGTAAGTTTAATATTCTCTTTCAAATCCGGTGGTATATTTATATTACCTCTTCCCATTACGTAAAGAGCCCAAATCCCAAGAAACAAGCCTGAAATTTGTATAATCAGCAAAATCAAATTATCAATAAAAACAGAATCACTCACTAAAAGGATTGCAATAGCTGCAAATTGAATAAAAATAAGGCTGTATGATTTTACTTTGTTTTCAGCGTATAACATTGAATTTGTGGCTAGTTTACTTAGTATTTATACGATTTGAAAAAGTATATTAACCAAGAATTAAGCCATTTCACATCTTATGACCACTTGTCTCATCAGTGTCTCTCAAAGAGGACACTGGTGCGTAAACACAAACTCACTCTGAATTATTGACTTATTTAAGCAGGGATTTGCAACGAAATTGTAGGTCCGAATTGCCTGCCAGAAATCAGGCTGGCATTCGAACTAACGGGATGCTAAATTTGACCGAATATAATTCGGTCCTACATTATTTTTCCTTTCATCTGGTGAACACAGTCCACGAGTATTTTCCCTCGCCTACTGAGGCTGTCTCAAAAGACACCACTAGTTTAAGTTTGGAACTTAAACCTACAAGCACTTACTCTTTGACTTAGAATATTGCAATATTAATTTTTAGCTACACACAGAAATAAATGATAGGATTAAGTTTGCAACTTAAACCTACAAGCACTTTCTCTTAGACTGAGAATATTGTAATATTAATTTTAAGCTACACACAGAAATGAATAGATAGGATTAAGTCGCAGACTTAATCCAGAGGTTTAACTTTGATTTTGGCGTATAACATAGCACAAGTTTACCAAAAATCAAGCCAGTACTGCTAAATAAAATGACCTATTATCTTTTTAAGCTGAGTTCGGGACAACCCTGCTTTTCACATATTTCTCTATATTCAAATGCTTAGTAAGGATGATATTTTACGACAAAATTCAGCTATACTTTGATTGTGGGTCGGAATTGAATTAGGTCCGCTTCAGTCATATCAGATTTCTACATGAGTAAACTCGATAGAATATTGTAATTTAGCTACAAGAAAATGAATACAAATACGATTTACAATGAAAACTGCCTGATAACCATGGCCAAAATACCAAATGATTTTGTGGAATTGATTCTCACCTCTCCTCCTTACGATTCGATGCGTGATTACCATAATACTGACTTTGATTTCAAAGCAATAGCTAAAGAACTTTACAGGATTTTAAAAGATGGATGTGTATTGGTATGGATTGTTGGAGATGCAACTGTTAAAGGTAATGAAACAGGAACGTCATTTCAACAAGCCTTATATTTTAAGGAAATTGGCTTCAATCTTTTTGATACGATGATTTATGCAAAACAATCAAGAGGAGCAGTTGGAAATAATAAAAGCTATTGGCAAACTTTTGAATATATGTTTGTTTTAAGCAAAGGTCATCCAAAAACAATTAATCTCATTAGAGATAGGCCAAATAAAGAAAGCCGTAAAGGAGACACAGGTACAAAAAGATTACAAAATGGAGATCTAAAACAGATTAAAAGAGCAGGTTATGAATCATTTGGAAGAAGAACAAATATTTGGGAGTACCATGTAGGAAAAGGACATTCGACTAAAGATGAAATTGCGTTCAAACATCCTGCAATTTTTCCTGAAAAATTAGCAAACGATCATATACTAAGCTGGAGCAATAAAGGAGATTTGATTTATGATCCGTTTATGGGTAGTGGAACAACGGCAAAAATGGCTCTATTAAATAATCGAAATTACATCGGTAGTGAAATTTCAAAAATCTATTACAATCTATCACTTGAGCGTATTGAAAAATACAAATACGATAAAGATTAGCACAAAAAAAACCCTCGCTGAAAAAACAACGAGGGCTATAATAATTTGGCAATGACATACTTTCCCACCTGACGGCAGTAACATCTGCGCAAGTGAGCTTAACTTCTCTGTTCGAAATGGGAAGAGGTGATCCTCACCGCAATAATCACCAAATTAAATTTTGTCTGGTAAAATATTCCAGATATAAATTAACATGTCAAAAATATTTAAAAAAATTAGAAAGCTTACGGGTAATTAGTACTGCTCAGCTAAAAACATTTCTGCTCTTACACCTGCAGCCTATCAACGTTATAGTCTTTAACGACCCTTAAAACAGAAGTCTAATCTTGAAGTGAGCTTCGCACTTAGATGCTTTCAGTGCTTATCTCTTCCAAACGTGGCTACCCTGCGATGCAACTGGCGTCACAACAGGTATACCAGAGGTTTGTCCAACTCGGTCCTCTCGTACTAGAGTCAGGTCTTCTCAAACTTCTAACGCCCACAACAGATAGGGACCGAACTGTCTC
>JABINZ010000236.1 GCA_018698135.1 Bacteroidota bacterium | reverse complement strand
CTTCCAGGACCTGGCAAGTCACAACCGATGACAAATTTGCTAGGTTTTCCATTTTCATCTACTGTATCAGCAACAACTGATGCCATAACAGCACCAACAAAGCCAACCCCAAGAACGACAACAACTTCTTTTCCTTCGTTTTTTGCTTGTTCAGCTAGTTTTTTTAATCGATCATACTCAGCAGCATATTCACTTTGGTGTGGTAATGCAAACTTCTCTCCTGTTGGACTTATGGAATAGATATCCTTTGATGTCATCAGTAAAACTTTAAATTAAATTGGAAATGGATAAAAATTGAATTGGCAAAGATAAGATATTGAAGTTTCATGAATAGGATTGGAGATGAGAATTTAACTCACCCTTGCTTTCGCTGGAGCTTCAGCAGAAGCAAGGGTGAGTTTGTCTAGTCCTAAAATAGGTTTACACAAAATGTAAACTTATGACAGGATTATGTTCTATTTCTCACTCTCTAATCCCATTTTTGAAATTCAAAGTGAAGTTGGGAGCACGTTAAAACTTCTCATCATATTTCGTCCACAGAAAATCACCTAATTCCCAAGCCTTGGCTACCACTTTATTTCCCCATTCATTGGTGTAATTAGTAAGATATTCAATCCTTTTCTTTTTACTTTTAATAGCCAATGCTTGTTCTTCTATACTTTTTTGATTCTCAAACATTTCTGTTTGCAAGGGAATCCAAACGGCATCTAAATCATGACGCATATCACCCCATCGCTGAGCAGCCATAGTTCCTAAGCGATTAAATGCCCACCAGGCTGATTCACGAGTAAAACCATTGGTTCGACCGGGTGTTGAATATGATGTAGGCAATTTGGTCGTATTCGAATACACTGGAATATAAATTGAATTAGCAACATTATCCTGTGCTAACCAAACAACTCCACCAACCTCATCGGCTAACCATTCGCGACATTGAATAATCGTGGCATACATCGTATACCAGCGTGCAATGGTACGCTCTCCCAAAAATTGGATGTGCCCTGTTTTTTCATCGACATGAAACCAACCTCCCTGAACATGATTTAGTTCTAATTGGTCATAAGGCATTTGTGGATTCGCCAATGGAGAGACAATAGTTTTGCCTTCTTTATCTGTGCTTGTTATCAGTCGGGTCATATCATAAGGAGTGCCCTCGTAATAATCTTTAAAAACCCTTACCAAATCTGCTTTTGATACTTTTTTATCAGGCTTGATTGAGAATGGGTAATCCTGTGATGTGGGACTTAATTTTAAGGATGGAGCCAATAGATCAAACACGCGCCATTCCCTTCTTCTGGCTGCAACTGACAATCTGCTTTCTGGTGCAAATACATAACAAAATTGAAAAGTTTCTCCTTCTTTCCACCAACCATTTTCTTTTGCAACATCAAATATATTTTCAGATGCCATAAAAAAATCTGGATTCGACAAATCAATTTCCTTTATGGTACTGGCATTGGCATTAATGGAAATATGTTCATCAGGAACTCGCTGTGCAACCCAAACAGCTCCTGTTTTACCTTTACCCGGGCCTAAAATCTCAAAATGCCAGACTTCGTTTTTATCGGCAATAGTCAGGCACTCTCCTGCATCATTCCAACCATATTTTTTTGTGAGCTCATCAGCAAGTTTAATTGCTTCTCGAACTGTTTTGGTTCGTTCCAGCATGAGTATGCACAAACGTTGGCAGTCGATAAGTCCATTGTCAGATTGCAATTCTTCACGACCACCAAAAGTAGATTCTCCCATGGCCAATTGGAGTTCATTCATACAAGCATAGGCTGTATTAATATATCCATAAGTGTGTTCAACCTCTGGAATACGCCCAATTTCCTGATGATCGTATTTAGGCATGGCGTATTTGTCAGAAGTTACTCTTTTATACATGGGCTTCATGGTCCCTGACTTATGATCCTTTGCTTTTTCAATATCCATCCAAGAGCGGGTTTTATGGCTATCATCCGTATGTGATGTTAACACGGAACCATCATCTGAGGCATTCTTCCCAACTGTAATCGAGGTGCATCCTTCAGGATAATTTCCTATCCAATCACTTTTATCAACTTGTGATTGAGCATTTTGTAAGGATAAAAAGAAAACAAGGGAAAAAAAGAAAGATTTAACTATTTGATATTTCATAATATACATTTTGTTTATGAGTTGGCAAAAATACCAAATTCGCTTGAATGAGAAAATCAAATAAAAATTGATAATTCAAACTATCCAACATATATAATAATTTCAGGCAACCTTACGTTTAGTTTTATAGTCATCAATTCGATTTGCAATTCGGATTAAACGCTCTTATTATAAAAACGCTATTTCTATGAAAAATCTTAAAAAAACCAAATTCCAATTTCTTCAGTTTTCACTTGTTTTCAGTACTTTTTTATTCGTCCTCTCAATTTTGTTTATTAACTGTGACAAGGGAAATAATCTATTTAAACCTGGTCCGTACAAGGATAAAGATGTAGCTGCTGATGTTTTAGAAGATTTGAAAAAGCCTCCCCAGACAGGTGTATTTAACAATGCTACTGAAATAAACTACACAGGAACCAATGGCACCAAAGTAAACATACCTGCAAATGCTTTTGTTGATTTAAACGGGAATCCGGTTACCACAAACATCAAGATTGAATTAATCGAAGCAACATCAAAGAAAGATATTTTCATTCAAAATACACCAACTATTATTAATGGTCAGATTCTGATTTCTGGAGGTGTTTTGTATTTCAATGCCACTTCAAATGGCAACCAACTTATTGCTTTAAAACCAATTGAATTTATTGTTCCAACTGATTCAATTGATTTTGATATGGAATTATTTTCAAGCAACTCTGATTCTACAGGAGTTGATTTTAGTTGGAATTTCCCGGATAGCAGCTGGACAATAGATTATGACACTATCTTCCCTTATAACTATATCATTAAAATTCAAAGTAGTTTTGGCTGGATTAATATTGACAAATTAATGAAATATAATACACCAAAAATTAACTATTGTATAAAGCCAATTCAAAATATAGATTTTGATAGTTCGAGTTTATTCTTGATCATAAATGAACAAAACTCAATGTTGATATTTCCATATAATGACACCTCCTTTTATTTCGAGAATATACCCTCTGAAATACGTGTAACACTTTTAGGTATTTCAAGCCTAAACAATAAGCTTATGTGCGGTGTATTGAATGACAGCATTAAAAATATTCCGTTTATAGAAATGAATTTTGATTATGTAAGTGTCGATCGCTTTAAAACCATTGTCGACAGCATTCTTTATTAACTCAAATCGAATGAAAAAAGGCATATTCTTTCTCGGACTTTTTTGCATTTGCTATTCGATTTCTGCCCAGGATATAATTCGTTTCTATGGTAACAAAACCAAGAAGGTAGCAACCAACAGTTTTTTTATAGAACTGGGAGGAAACTCGGCATATTACTCTTTCAATTACGACAAACTCTTTTATATTTCAAAAAGTTTTAAAATGAGTTATCGAATAGGGGCTTCACTAAATACATTCTCAATCCCAAAACTATATAAAGATAATTGGCATCTGTCTCCACGTATTCCATTGGAAATTAATTTCCTATTCGGTAAACGTCAGCACCATTTAGAAACTTCTTTTGGTTACTGTCCTTATTTTTATGCTAATAACTTGCCTCCCGGACACTCAATCTCCTACCGGTTAGGATATCGATATCAAATTGCTCGTGAAGGCCTTTTTATTAGGGCTGGAGCCTTACTAATTGTTGATGATTCAGGTAATCTATTTCCATGGGGAGGAATTGGAATTGGAAAGAGTTTTAAATATTTCAATCTTTTCAAATAGGAAGAGCAGCTCAAAATCACTTCATGTTGTCTTCCAGATAATATTTCAATTAATAGCAAAAAATGCAGAAAAGTATTTAGTATCTTTGGTATCAGCTTATCAATTATAAATATGTAGTTCATGAAATCACGGATTTTTATATTTGTCATCATAGCAATATTCAGTTTGCAGGTTTCTGCTCAAATAACAATTACTTCATCTGACCTTCCAAAACCAAACGATACAGCAAGATACAGCATTGCTGACCCAATCTCAATTACAAATATTGATTCCAGTGGAGCAAATTATACTTGGGATTATAGCAATTTGAAGGCTCATAAACAGCAACTTAATGAATATGTTCCATCGTCAAAAACAGCTTATATGTTGTACTTCTTTGGTGCAACAAAATTTGGTTTATTGGTTACAGAAGCATTGAACTTAGGTGTTATTCAGCTTACCAATGTGTATGATTTTTATGACAATACATCAAGCGTTTATAAGCGAATAGGAATGGGCATCACTTTTAGTGGATTTCCCTTGGCATCTGATTTTTCTGATAAAGACGAAGACGAAGTGTATCAGTTTCCATTAGATTATGGGGACAGAGACTCAACTACCTTTCATTTCAATTTTAATCTGGCTACTTTGGTTACCTATTCAACATCAGGATACCGGATTAACGAAGTAGATGGATGGGGAAAAATAACCACTCCTTATGGAGTCTTTGATTGTATCAGAATAAAGACAACAATCAACTCAAATGACACAATAACATACAATGGGATGCCTTTTGGAATACCTAATAATTCAGTAGAATATAAATGGCTTGCAAAAGGAGAAAAATTCCCTATTCTTAAAGTCATTGGAACAGAAACGATGATAGGATTTGTAGCCAATGAAGTCAATTATAGAGACATCTACCACTATGTGTACGATCCAACAGCAGTGGTCGCAGATTTTAAAGCTTCAAAACTAAAACCCCATACAAAAGACACTGTTAGCTTATTAAATCAATCGAAAAACGCTCTACCTCTTAGTACATATACATGGAGTATTACACCTAAAACAATTGAATTTGTTCACGAAACAGATAAGAATACTGAAAATCCTGATGTCGTATTTAAACAAAAGGGTACATACACTGTAAAGCTGGAAGTAATTTCATTCAACAGCAAACACGACACTACCAAAGTAGATTACATCACCGTTAATGATGCTGCTTCCATATTTGATAAACCAAATTCTGATAATCGCATTATTGTTTACCCAAACCCAGCTTTTAACCAATACTTTTATATCCAATTTAACGAAGTCCTAAGTGCTGATTATAAGCTTACTTTATATGATCTATTTGGAAAAGAAGTGAATGCTAAGTATGAAGTAGGATCAGCTAATCAAATTAAATGCACCTTTAATGAACTAAGTCATTCTCTATATTTTATAAAAATATACAACCAAAATCAAACTACAATTAGAACAGTTATGCTAAATCAACAGTAAAGCCGATTGTAAAAAAATCGTTCTCTTACATCTCGTTCATAGCCCCTGTGAATTATGGGTTTTATTATTCATATTAGAATGATTGGCACAAATGCGTATGCTGCTGAAGGAGTTCATTCGGTAGTATTTTAAAAGGAATAATATATTGTTAAACTTTAAGTAAATTTAACATTACTTTTATAGTACATACATTAGTTCGTATTGCTTTCTTTTCTTGGCGTCCAACTTCATTTTTGAAGTAAATTTAATTTTGCATATCATTTTTCCAGATACAAAAAATACATGAAAGATGGAATCACAAAAAAACACTACACTTAAGTACCTAGCAATTTTGGTCATTACTATTTCTTTTATTTCCTTTTCAAAAACAAGTCAGGGTCAAAGGCTAAATGCTGATTTTTATAGTACAAGCGGAGATGTTTATGACATAGAAGGAAATGATTCTTTCATATATATAGGCGGATTGTTTAACTATATTGGTGTGAATGCAGGTGGATTGGCCACTTTTTCAGAAAATAATGATAGGCTAATTCCCGGATTGCCTGATCTGGGTTATAATCCCACAATTCATGCAGTTTGTTCTGATAGTCAAGGTGGATGGTACATTGCCGGACACTATACACATGCCAATAAAATCCCTCAGGAAGGCATAACCCATATTTTATCCGACAACAGTGTTGATCGTAGATTTAAGCCTCCTGTTATAAACTTCATGAACTATACACAGCTTTTATTTGATGGTAAACACTTGTACTTGGCAGGTGAATTTACTTACGTTTATGGTTCAAATACCTATAAAAACTTAGTCCGACTTGATCCTGTTACAGGGGCGTTTGATGAGCACTGGAACCCATCTCCTTCGGGTCGGGTAATTTTAATTGAGGAAATTGATGATTTAATTTATGCAAGTGGAACCTTCGTTTTTATTGGTGAGCATTTTCAAAAAAACATGGCTGCTATTAGCAAAAATACGGGGAAATATGTGACCAGTTTTGCTTGCTCTGAGTTACCCAATTTCATGCATCGCAAAAACGACAGCCTGTTTATTGGGAAAAATGATCTATTTATTGCTGGAATTGAAGCGTTCAATAATGCCATTATCTCTAATGGGAAAAAGGATTTATTGTTACGCAGATTTCCAACTGAAGAAAAAGTATATAAATCCATCCCCGATGGAAAAGGCGGTTGGTATGTGGCTGGAGATTTCTCAAATCTCGATAATGTGTTTACGAATAATATAGGTCATATAAGCAATGACTTAACATCGAATCCCTCTTTTGTACAAAGCAGAGAAATTAGCTTTAGTAGCAATAAATGTGAATTATTAAGCCATAGTAATTATCTATATATGGCTGGTGATTTTAAACTCTATTATAATGGAAATCTCTATCAAAATTTGATGAGATTTAACCTCTTTGACGGCCAAATAGATACCAATTTCAATCCGGAACCTGATACATCAGTTTATGCAATTCATATTGAAAACAACATCCTATATTTCGGAGGAAGGTTTACATATGTTAATGGACAAGTGAGAAATCATTTGGCAGCCATAAACCTACTAACCAACGATTTGTCTAGCTGGAATCCCGGGGCAGATAATACAGTATTTGATATAAAACCTTATAAAAATGGTTTTTTTGTTGCAGGCGAATTTGGAAGTATTGCAAGTCAGGCAAGGGTAGCATTTGCAGCTTTCAATAAAAGTGGTGCGATCCAAAATATTTTCTTGAATTTCTCTGCTAATGCGAAAATAAACGAATTAATTTGTAGCGATAGTTTTGTATATATGGGAGGAGATTTCTGTATTTCTCACAATGGCAAGTCATATTGTGATCTTGCTGCTTACAACTTTCGATTATTTAATGTTGGTAATTTCAGGTTGCCCGACATTTCTTTCAAGTCCACAAACAAGGAGTGGAATTTTGCATATTCTTACGATTCACTATTTGTTTCGGGGAATTTCGATTCAATAAATCATACACACCGAAACTTTGTTGCAGCAATAAATCGTCACAATAGCAAGCTGCTAAATTGGGATATTAAACCCGATAATCAAATTGACGATATGAGCATTTCTTATGGCAAGATGATGATTAGCGGAGATTTTAACTACCTCATGCATGTTCAATCACCATTAGTTTACATTTCAACAAAGCAAGCAACTATTAACAAAGTACCTATTCATATTGGATTAGGAGAGTTGAACGATTTAAGTTGGCGTTCCAATGATTTTGTTATTGCTGGTCGATTTGATAGCATTAATCATAGTCTGGCATCAAATATAGCCGCTATCAAATTGAATGGACAATTTAGCAATTGGAAAATTCAGGAAACAGCCAATGAAGTTAACAGCATTATTTCAGCTAATGATCGCTTTTTCCTTTTGTCAGAAAATGAATTCTTATTCGATACAATTAAGCGCAGTTATGTGGCATCTATCAATCATAGCGATGGCAAACTGAATAATTGGAATGCAGGTTTTAATAAAATGCCCAACATCTTAACCATTTCGGATAGTGTCATTATGGGTACCGGTGATTTTACTTTCGTAAATGGCAAAAGATGTAGCAACTTTGCCCGGATTGATAGAGCAAGTGGCCAAATTGACTCCTGGTTGCCAAAAGTCAACGGGAAAATTTTCGACATTGAACTTATTTCAGACACCGTACTAATTGGCGGTAGTTTCACCGCTGTAAATAATTCAGCTCATGATTATTTTTGCGGTCTGTCTTCTCACAAAAATAGTATAATTGGAAATACATCTTTGGATCTGGAAGGAGGACAAGTACATAAAATCCATGCAAACAAGAATAGTATTTTTGTCGGTGGTAGCTTTAAAAAAATAAATGGTTTCTTCCGACCTGCTTTATTCAGTCTAAATCGATCAAACTTTCAATACAATAGTTGGAATTATGATTCTTTACGAAATGCAACGAATCTAAAAATAACAGCAATTGAAACATTTGAAGATCAATTGATCATAAACGGCTCTCTACTGTGGCCAGATGGTTTTTCATATGCTATTTTATCTTTTGATGTGAATAGTGGTGCGTGTTTACACAAAATAAAAGAAGCAGATCTTCCCATTTCAAATGATGCTGTCGGTTTTAGTATTTTCGATTCAAACCTTTATTGCGGAAGTATTTTATCTCCAAATAATAAATCATTATATAAAATTAACTTGAACACATTTGAAAGAGAAAATTGGAATACGTCAACTGAATTTCCAATAAAAGACCTCAAAGTGTTTGATTCAAACTTATGGGCTATAGGCGATTTTGTTAAGAATAAAGGATTTGGCCGTCTTGAAATTATTTCACCAAAATTTGACTCAAGTTTATTGAAAATTAATTTACCGATATCCTATGGCACATTTAATTCCATGTTTATTGATTCATCCGATTTATTTCTTGGAGGCGATTTCCTCGAAATTGAAGGCTTATCAAACTCCAGATTGGCTAATTACAGTGGAGTCGATAAATTATTAGTTCCTGGCATTCATAGCATTTATCCGGAAATAACATCTAATTACAATATTCTAAAATTCAACCTCAATGGCTATGGTTTTCAGAAAGGTTCTTTGGTTCGTTTCAAAAAAGGTTTCAACACCCTTTATCCAGATTCATTAGTTGTAGGCTCATCTTCCATCCAGGGTATTTTAATCCTGAACAACGCAGATACAGGATACTACAATGTGATGGTTTATCTTCCTAATGGAGCTGTTTTAACTTTAAGAAATGCATTGCTTGTTGAAACTGCTGAAAAACCTGATTTTTGGATTGATTTGCTTGGTCCCGAAACAGTATTGGCATTTCACCCCTACAATTACATCCTATCTTATGGAAACAATTCCAATGCAGGCTTTCTGGGTGTGCCTATGGCAATGGCCATTCCTGATACGGTTATCTTTAGTTATGGAAATGAATATCTTTATTTAACTGACTCAAGTGGAGTGCTCGATTCAATTAAAACATTTGTTATATCCGATACCTTAATCAAGGAATATTTACCAAATAGCAAAGTTTATGGCTTTATAATTCCTTATTTAGGTCCAAAATCAACAGGAAAAATTAACCTTACGTTAAATGTTCCAATTGATGATTGGTATGTGGCTTATTGTATAGGTCAACCTCTTTATAGCTATAATGATAATCGCTCAAAAGAATTCATCATAAATACTAATGCAAAAGATTATCTCTTCACTTTAAGCAAACGAACATCCATACAAACGGATATTATTACTTTGGAAGAGCAAGCCAATAAGTTGTCCGATGAACTGTATGAATATTTATTAGATCCTGATTTCCCAACCACAGCTCCGGTTCTTTCTCAATCCACATATTTTGGCAAATTGCTTTATGCATGTGATAGTCAAACAAAAATCGATCAAGATGCTGGTGTCATGATGAGCTATTTTTTCAATGGAGGAGGAACCGATACAACTAAAACAAAATATGTTAAAGGTTTTCTTTTAAAATTGAAAAAGATTACGGGTGTTTATGCCAGAGATCCCAATGTAAAATATGGTCCTTCCGACTATTATGTGAAAGGCAATGAGCAGTTCAGGTATATGATTACGTTTGAAAACGACAAAAATGCCACAGCTCCTGCCAAAACAGTGAAGGTTATTGATCAAATTGATACCAATGTCTTTGATATTAATTCACTTCAAGTTATTTCTTATGGCTTTGGGAATAATTATCATGATATTTTACCCGGAATTAATGAATATAGCTATGATGTGAATATCCCAAATGACACACATGTTTTTCTGCGACATGCATTTGACATTAATAATGAAGAGGGAATATTGGATTGGACATTCCATTCAATTGATTACTTCAGCCAGATTAATACGACAAATGCATTGGCTGGATTCCTCCCTCCAAACAAGTCAACACCAGAAGGTGAAGGATATGTATTATTTACCATAAAACTTAAGCAAAACTTAGCAAGCGGAACTATTATTAAAAATAGTGCAGATATTTATTTCGATTACAATGAAAAAATAGAAACTCCGGTATGGGAAAACCAAATAGATACGGATTTGCCTATTAGTCAGGTTAATACATTAGTCGACCAAACTCATGCTACTGAATTTATGATTAGCTGGAACGGGTCTGATTCAACTTCTGGAGTAAAGTTTTATAATATCTATGTTTCTGAAAATAATGGAACTTACTATCCTTGGCTCCTATTTAGCAAAGATACATTTGCAGTTTTTAGTGGGTCAAAAGGAAATACCTATAAGTTTTATAGCGTTGCAAGCGATTTTGCTTTTAACGAAGAAATTCCTCCACCAGATTATGATGCTGTTACTCGTATTTTGCTCGCTACAACTTATCAAGAAATTAAACCTGATCAAAATGTTTTGTACCAAAATCAACCGAATCCTGTAAGAGAAATTACCACCATTAAATATTACCTAAACGAAAACAATTTAGTTGGCATTGATCTTTACAATGCAAATGGTAAAAAAATTCAAACACTTGAAAATGGATACAAAGGGCAAGGTTATCATTCTATTTCATTAAACACTGAACGGCTTAAGGAAGGTATATACTTTTATAGTTTAACGGTAAACAGGCAGGTTCAAACAAAGAGGTTGGTTATTGTAAAATAAGAATTTCACATTTATTGAAACAAATTACACCTTTCAAGAAGTACTATTTGTCAAATTAGTTGCTCAACAGAAAAGTCAAATAAACAGGCAGTACCGGCAGTTAAAGATGTCCGGATTGATAATGTTAGCGATTCAATTTATTTCAGTTGAGGCAAGAAAAAACTAAATTCACTGCCCTTTCCCACTTCACTTTTTACTTCAGCATAGCCATCTAGTTTTTCTAATATTTGTCTTACGATTGATAAGCCTAGGCCATAGCCACGAATTATTCGTTGATCTAATTCTTCTGGTTTTTCAAAAATACTTGGCAAGTGTTCAGGAGCAATACCTTGACCATTATCACGTAACCAATATCGAACATAACCTGTATTTGTTTTTTCACTTCCAATCTCAATAAGCGGAGGATTTCCTCCGTATTTAATGCCATTACTTAAGAAGTTAAACCAAACCTCTTCTACCCAGGCTCGATAGCCCAAACATGGCTCCATATGATCAGCTATTCTAATTTGGGAGGACGTTTCATCAATCAAGTGGTTTAATCGTTTAATGACTTCATTAATCATGTCTTTCATTTCGATTTCCTTGGTCGAAACGTCTTTTTTACTTATTGTCACTAAAAGCAACAATTCACTTACTATATTACTTAGTTTTCTGCTATTCGTGGAAATTTCACCTAGGAAAATACTCCTTTCCTCTTCCGTGAAATTTTGTTTATCATCATTGAGAAGTTCACTAAATCCAACAACCCCACTCAAAATATCGTTCATATCGTGAGCAACACTACGCGCAAAAGCGTCTAATTCTTTATTATGTTTCTTCAACTGATTCTCCATGTCTTTCCTTTTCGTAATATCAGACACAAATGCCAGACCTAATCTTCCAGCGTCTGTCATAAGACTACTTAAACCAATTTCGACAGGAAATTCCTCCCCATTCTTTCGTATGGCTCTAAGGTCGAATCCTTTACCCATCTGCCGGATACCTGGCTCACTATAGTATTTATTTACATGTTTGTCATGAGCATTATGATATTTTGAAGGTAATAGAATCGAAAGTTGTCTTCCAAGAACTTCACTTTGCTTGTAGCCAAAAATCATTTCAGCCATTCTATTAACCAATATAATTCGTGAATCAGAGTCAATAATAACAACTGCTTCCGACAAGGATTCAAGTAAAGTTTTAATGGTGATATCTCCTTGTAAAATTCCTGCTTTATATGAAACCTGCTTTTGAATCTCAAGCTCTTCCTTAAGATTATCAAGCTCATCACGCATCCTTCTATTTTCTTTAGAATGCTGAGGATCAGTTTCTTCTATTTTCATATTTATATTATTAACATATTTGGCTATTAGTCACAAATATACTAATTATTGCAATCCATTCTTCTAATTTGGCGAAAGTATTCGTTCAAATTACAGCCCATAGTAATTACAAATAATTTTATAAATTTCTTGAAGTCAATATTGGCCATGCTTTAAATATAAACTAATCCTAATTTTGCCTGAAGATAAAATCTAAATGAATTACATTTCAGCAGAAAACCTATTTGTACAATTTGGCGATCAGCCATTGTTCGAAGACCTCAGTTTTGGCCTTGACAAAGGAGACAAAATTGCTTTAATTGCAAGCAATGGAAAAGGGAAGTCAACATTATTGAATATCATTGCAGGTAAAGATGTCCAGAATGATGGTAAACTAACTGTTCGGGACGGAATTAAAATTGGCTTTCTGGAGCAAGAACCTATTTTCAATGAGCAGATTAGCATCAAAGAACTCATCCGTGAGGCCAATTCTGATACTTTGCGAATTATTCGTGAATATGAAATAGCTGCTGAAAATCAGGCAAACGATTTTAATTCCAAAACTCACGAGGAATTTGAAAAAGCATCTCATGCCATGGATAATGCCCAAGCCTGGGATTACGAAAGAAGATTAAAGCAAGTCCTGAGTAAATTTAATATTAATGAACTTGGACAAAAAATTGGGAATCTTTCAGGAGGTCAAAAAAAGAGATTGGCTTTGAGCTTGGTTTTGCTCGATTCACCAGATGTATTGTTACTGGATGAGCCAACAAACCACCTTGATGTAGAAATGGTTGAATGGCTGGAAAAACACCTCTCACAATCAAGCATTACTTTTTTCATGGTTACTCACGATCGGTATTTCCTGGATAATGTATGTACACATATCATCGAGATGGAAGATGAAAAAATATATCATCACAAAGGAAATTATAGCTTCTATCTGAAAAAGAAAGAAGAACGAGAAATACAAATAGTAACTGAAATTGCCAAAGCAGGAAAACAAGCTAAAAAAGAGTTGGAATGGATGCGCACCATGCCCAAAGCCCGAACTACAAAATCAAAATCGCGTATAGATGCTTTTTATGAGATTGAGAAAAAAGCAAAAAGCGGAAAAATAAAAAAAGAAATTAAGCTTGATGCAAAAATGTCTCGCTTAGGCGGCAAAATTCTGGAACTGAAAAATGTTGATAAATCCTATGGTGATTTAGTCATATTGAAAAGCTTTGAATATACGTTCAGGAAAGGCGATAGGCTAGGAATTGTTGGTAAAAACGGTGTAGGTAAAAGTACATTCCTCAATATTATTACTGGAAAGGAAAAAGTAGACATTGGAGAAATAAATCCCGGAGAAACAATTGTTTATGGTTACTATACGCAGGGAGGATTACAATTTGATGAAGAAAAGAAAGTACTCGATATTGTTAGAGATGAGGCCGAAGTATTTCTATTAGCCAGTGGCAATACCATTTCTGCCAGTCAGTTTTTAGAGCATTTTATGTTTCCTCCTAAAGTGCAACAAACACCTGTTTCCAAACTTAGTGGTGGCGAAAAAAGAAGGCTTTATCTGCTTACAGTCCTGATTAAAAACCCAAACTTCCTGATTTTTGATGAACCAACCAATGATCTTGATTTAGAAACTTTACAAAAGCTGGAAGAGTTTTTAGCAAATTTCCCCGGATGCCTCATAGTTGTATCTCACGATCGTTACTTCATGGACAAACTCACAGATCATCTCTTTATTTTCAAAGGAGATGGGGTGGTTACCGATTATCATGGGAGCTATACCTCCTGGCGACAAAAGCAAATTAAAACCGATAAAGCACAAAAAGCCAAGGACAAAGCAACTACACAAAAACAAGAATCAACAGAAAAGAAAAAACTCACCTATAAAGAAAAGCTTGAATACCAGCAATTAGAAAAGGATATCGATCAACTCGAATTGGAAAAGAAAACGCTTGAAGCTGATATGGAATCCTATGCATCTGATGCAGAAAAAACCGTGGAACTTGTTGAACGCTATGGAGTAGTTGAAAAAGAGCTAGATGAAAAATCGAATCGTTGGCTGGAGTTGGCTGAATTAGACAATTAGTTAATTCGATTTTCAGATTTGACAAATTTAAAAAGTTGTCAAATCTGAGAAAAATAGGCCTTACATTCTTTCAGCTCAAAACAAAATCTTGAAAATTTGTTGGATTTACAAGGGTTAATTCGTGCTCAGGATATGCCCTCATAATTGTTTTTGAAAACCTGAATTTGCCCTCCAGCCCCTCAGTGTCTCCACTAACATAACCTTAAAAATATTATCAAAAGCAAATGTGTGACACTGAGATATAGAACAATATCATTCTTAAAATCAAATTCTAATTCATCTAGCTCCACATAAAGTGACTCAGATCGGAGGAAAGAAATTAGATATTTTTCTTTATTTGCCAAAAAGCTTGCATTTACAATGCACATAATTCCTTCCTTTTTCAAAAATATAAGATTTGACAACTTTTGAAAGTTGCAAATCTGAAGCCATACAAAGCAAATAAGACTGCATTATTAATTGATTTTATGCAACTTTGCAAAGAATATTTGAGCAAAGTATCCATTATTTTGAAAAACAAATTCTCCACCGCCTGCCCCCGTAACTGTTACAGCACCTGTAGCTTTTATGTGATTGTTGAAGATGGCAAAGTTGTTAATATTGAACCACATCCTGCAAACAAAGCAACTCCTGAAGGAGTCTGTATAAAAGGCTTGGGCTATGTTGAACGAGCCAATTCTCCTGACAGGCTACTTCATCCACTACTTAAAAATAAAACAACCGGAAAATTTGAAAAGATCAGTTGGGAAGAAGTGTATTCCCTCTTGGTTGAAAAGCTAAATTACTTCAAAAACAAATATGGAAATCATAGCATCTTTTTTCTGACAGGAAGTGGGATGTCAGGTATGTTGAATGATGTCAGCAGTAACTTTTGGAAATTGTTTGGTGGTTGTACAAGGCAATATGGAAATCTGTGCTGGCCAGCAGGCCTTGAGGCCGTTCGATTGACATTAGGGGAAAATAAGCATAATGCACCCTGGGATTTAGAACAAGCCAAACTCATTATTTTCTGGGGAAAAAATCCGGCTGAAACCAATGTGCAGCAAATGATATTTGTTGAGAAAGCACAGGAGAAGGGAGCCAAAGTAATCGTTATTGATCCTCGCAAGACACAAAGTGCTGAAAGATCTGATTTACTCATTCAACCCAAACCAGGAACGGATGCAGCTCTGGCTTTGTGCATTGCCAATATTCTTATTGAAAACGGTTGGATTGATCATGAGTTTATTGAAAAGCATGTTCGCGGTTTCGAAGATTTCAAAACACATGTTCAGACTTTTACGCTTGAGAAAACAGTTGAAATTACTGGAGTCAAAGAAGATTTCATCCTGAAACTTGCAGAAGAAATTGGAACAACAAAACCTATGACTATTGCTCCGGGATATGGCATGCAACGATTTTCAAATGGAGGTCAAACCATTCGAACCATTTTAGCATTACAAATTATCACTGGAAATATTGGGAAATCAGGAGCTAATTTCCATTATGCAAATCTTCAGTCTTATGTATTTGATGATTTGAAAGAACCTCTCTCCTATTATCCTGATGCTGAAAATGACAAACCATTCAGGCGAGTAATAAACATGACTTCATTGGGAGAAGATATGCTTAAAACCACTGATCCCGAACTCAAAATGCTATGGGTAGAAAGAGGAAATCCTGTGGCTCAAAATCCGGACACGAATACTGTCTTAGAAGCCATTCGGAAAATGGAATTCACGGTAGTTATTGATCAGTTCATGACAGATACGGCTATAGAAGCTGACCTTGTTCTTCCTGCCAAAAACATGTTCGAACAATCGGATATTATTGGTTCATACTGGAATCCATACATCCAGTTAAAGCAGAAAGTGACAGAGCCACCAGCGGATGTAAAACCTGAGACTGAAATCTATTGGGAATTAGCCTATAAGCTTGGTTTTGATAAAGTATTAATAGAAGCCAATATCCCCTCTCCGACAGATGAGAGCATAGATAATTGGTTGAAAAACATTCTCAAAAAACATCCAGAAATTAATTGGGAAAAATTGAAACAAGGGCCCCAACTAGCCAATGGTCATGAAGAGGTTGCATTTGCAGATTTGGAGTTTAAAACCCCTTCTGGAAAAATCGAACTTTATTCGATAGAAGCAGTGAAAATGTGGGGAATTAATCCTTTAGCTGACTACACAGAAACAGTTGAAAATGAGAGCAACTCAGAATTTCCTTTGCAACTGCTGACACCAAATACAAAGAATAGAATTCACTCGCAGTTTGGTAACCTGAAGTCAATCGCTCAATTTGATGAGAAACCTTTTGTTGCCATTAATCCCTATGATGCACAAGAAAGAAATATTACCAAAGGTGATTTAGTAAAGGTTTTTAACAATAGAGGAAGTCTTGAAATTGAAGCTCGTTTTGATTTTGGACTGCGATTGGGTTGCGTTGCTATTTACAATGGTTGGTGGCTACAGGAAGGAGGGACACCCAACTTGCTTTCCAAAGGAAGAGAGACTGACATGGGACATGGGGCTGCTTTTCATGATTGTATGTTGGAGGTTGGGAAAATAGGCTCCTGACTTTGTTAAAACTTCGTCAGACAAGAAGGCGAAGGCTGAGGCTTAGAAAAGAACTCTAAAACATGACGCCACTGATTATTCTTTTGCCTACCAATTGTTTTTCAGAGACAAGTGCCTTGTTTACAGTCCATTTCTTTTCTAGATCAAAACGTTTGAAAGTGAAGGGCGTTAGTATGGCTGCATAAAACAAATCTTGAATTCCCAAGGTGATCATTGCAACAAGTACAAAACCATCTAAATCATCATTTGGATCTAATTTGTTGAAAATCCGTTTATATACAATTCCTGAAGCACCAATGACAATTTGAGCAATTCCAGCAGATATTAATACCCTATTAACGTCTCTAGGAAGTTTGTATATTTCAACAATTGAACTGAGTTCATTGAATTGTATTTCTTTCCCATTGATAATAAAAGAACTGTCGGTAATTAATTCGACAAGACCTTTATCCTTTACTTTGCTCCCAATTAACTTATATTTAACTTTTTCCTCCTCCATGATCATCCTGCTTTTCTGATTTGCATTTTTAACAAAAAGCATAACCGTATGGGAACTGCAAGAATCTTGCGCTAAGGAGTTCATTGAGAACAAGTAGAACGATAAGCTTATAATGAGGATTGCAGTATTTTTCAACATATGATGCAAAGAGATTGAATGTGTTAAGAAAATAGACCTGTTTTTTTATAGCATAAATATAACTTTTTTTCGCTTTGCTCGAGCTTATAAACTCTGACAGGGTTCAAAACCCTGCCAGAGTTAAATAATTACACTTTCTTCAATTTCCACTTGCCTTGCCTAAATATCATCAAAGCAATAATTGTCATTACTGTTTCAGCTACAACAATGGCAATAAATACACCTATTTCGTTTAAGCCAGAATGCAGTGCAAGAAACCAAGCTAATGGAATCTCAATAGCCCAGAAAGCAATAACATTTATCCATGTAGGCGTAAATGTATCTCCTGCTCCATTAAATGAATTAATCATAACCATTCCAAGGCCATAAAATATCAGGCCGAGCCCCATAATTCGCAAGCATTGACTTCCACTGGCTACCACTATGGCATCTGTGGTAAACATTTTTATCAATAATTCTGGAATAGTCAGGAAAAACACCATTACTATAGCCATAGTAATCATATTCACTTTGGCTACCATCCATACTGTTTTTTCAGCTCTGTCAGGGTTATTCGCTCCTAAATTTTGTCCAACTAATGTAGCCGCAGCATTGCTAATTCCCCAAGATGGCAGCAAAGAGAATATAAATACCCTGATAGCGATTTGATAACCAGCAAAAACATCGCTTCCAAAAGTAGAAAGTATTCGTGCTAATCCAAGCCAACTAGCTGTAGCAATAAAATACTGACCAATTGTTCCTAATGATAGCTTAACTAATTGACCAATAATTGAGAAATCTACCTTAAAGGCTGCTAAAGTCAGTTTTATTCGATGCTTCCCATTAAACAGCAGGTAAATTTGGTAGATAACCGCTAATCCCCGGCCAATAGTGGTTGCTATTGCTGCTCCTTCAACACCTAATTTAGGGAAAGGTCCTATTCCAAAAATTAAAAGAGGATCTAGAATAATATTGATTCCATTGGCAAGCCAGAGTACGCGCATGGCTACTGCTGCATCGCCAGCACCACGAAATACTGCATTGATAATAAATAGCAACATGATGATTCCATTTCCACCAAACATAATGGCGGTGTAAGTGCTCATGTTCTCAACTATATCCTTCTCTGCACCCATTATTCGCAATAAATCAGAAGCATAAAATACGCCTGGTATTGCCAGAACAATGGATGTAACTACACCAAGAATGATTGCTTGAACAGCTACTTTTGAGGCTTCTTCATATTTTTTTTCACCAACTCGTCTGGAAATCAAAGCCGTTGTTGCCATAGCATAGCCCATTCCAATGGTAAAAATAACTGCAACCAATAGTGACTCTGTGAGTCCTACGGTGGTAACAGCTTGTGTACTGATTTTGGATACAAAATAAATATCCACAATAGCGAATACCGATTCCATGATCATTTCAAGAACCATAGGAATAGAAAGCAGAAAAATGGCTTTCTTCATACTTCCACTGGTATAATCCTGTTCAGAACCAGCTATCGCATCTTTAATATCTTTAAATACTATTTTCAATTTTGATTGATATTGATTGTTGTTTTGACTTATGTGTTGCATTGTCGTTTTCGTTTGTAATGTTGTTCTAATTGTTTTCGTTTTCTCATTTGTTTGTTCATTGAGCTATTATCTAATAATAGCGGATTAATAAATACCGTTATAGTCTTCATTTTATTGATTTTTGTAACTAATCAGGGATATATGTAGCAAGGCAATTTAAGCCCTCAAGAACATTGTTTCTAGACTTGATGATTGTATCAATAATTGACCTGTTTATTGCGAAAGTCTGAGCACCATTTGTCGATTTAAAAAAACCTGATATT
>JABINZ010000235.1 GCA_018698135.1 Bacteroidota bacterium | reverse complement strand
TACTTTTGCGACTTAACGAAATCAGGCAAAAGTCTTGTTTACATTTAGCAGGAAAGAAAGATCTCATGATCAAAATTTGAGCAGGTTGGCAGATGCTGACTTGTTATTGCTATATAAATCTGAATCGGACAACAAAATTATTGGAGAACTTTTCAAAAGATACACGCATCTGGTTTTTGGTTTGTGCATGAAATATTTTAAAAATGAAGATGATAGTAAGGATGCTGTCATGCAAATTTTTGAGAAGCTGCTAACCGATTTGAACCGACACGAAATTCATAACTTTAAAAGTTGGCTTTACAGTGTCAGTAAAAATCATTGCTTGATGGCTTTGCGTAAAACCAAAGTTGAAATACAAACTGACGAGCATATTATTAATAATTATGATGGTGGACTTATGGAAAATGAATCTGCTGCGCATCAAGAGTTTATCGATCACCATCCAGACGAACTTAAAAAGGCATTAAATTCTCTAAAAAAAGAACAAAAGCAATGTGTTAGTTTGTTTTATCTGGAGGAAAAATCATATAAGGAAGTAGCCGAATTAACAGGCTATCCATTGGTAAAAGTTAAAAGTTACATTCAAAATGGTAAACGAAATCTGAAAATTAGCTTAAGTAAAGCAAATGAGTGAAGATCCTAAAATATTGAATCAGCATGATATGGAGAATTGTCCTGACCAGCATTTGTTGTCAGACTATATTCTTGGTAAGCTTAATGAGCGTGAATCAAAAGATTTTTTGAATCACCTTGCTGGTTGTGAGTTTTGTCAAGATGCTGTAGCTGGTTATGCCATGGCGCAGGGTATGGATCAAATTCCGTTGATAATGGATGAGCTACATAAGCAAATTGATGATAGAGTTGATGAGTCCGCAACAAGAACTCCATTTTATCGAAATAATTTTTTTCGTGTAGCAGCCATACTAATCGTTTTAGCTATTGGTGTAGTCGTTGTCTCCAATCTAATTAAAAGTCCGGATAGTGATATTGCAGAAGCAGTTGTAGAGCAAAGTTTGCACAAAAGTGATGACAAAGAAATTAGTGGGAATAAACGAAAGAAAGAATCGAAAAGCAAGCCTGTTGACGAGAAACAAATAGCTCAGTTTGATGCTGAAAAAATTAGTATTGAAAACGACCTTGCTGATCCGAATGATATCGAAATGGAAGTTCCTATTTTAGAGGAAATGGATATCGCTGAGCTTAAAGAGCGTGTTGAATTATCTAGTGAAGAAACAAATTCGTCTGGCTTATTTGCTCCGGAAAGCATAGATGAAACACCTGCAAAAGATAAAGAAGAGAGTTTTGGCTATACAGTTAGCGAAACGAGTAAAGGAATATTTAATAAACAAGCAAACAGCAAAAGCGAGAAAAAGGCAGTCCAAACTACTGGGAAATATGATATAGAAGGTTATTCTGATATACCTGTTGATTCAATAGCGATTTCTCATGATTTTTTTGTGGATGGTATTAATTATTTTAACACTGGCGATTTTAATAATTCCGGTTATTTTCTTGCCAACGCCTATAGCTGGGATTCTACTAATATTGAGGCAGCCTGCCTTTCTGGTATTTCAAATTACAATATTAAGAATTACGCTCTTGCAGTTAGCTATTTCAATGAAGTATTAAGCCAGAAAAATGATCCTTGTTTTTATCAGGCAAAGTGGTTCAAAGCGCAATCACTAGTGAAGTTGAATAAAAGTGAAGAAGCTAAGTCATTGTTAGAGAGTCTATCCAATAAAAGCAATCCCTACCAGAAAGAAGCTCAAAGCTTATTAGAGACAATTAAATAAATTAACCCGTTTAGCGGTTAAGATTTTATAAGTCAAAACTAATTGGTGTTATATGTATGTTTCTTAATGACTCTTCTTCGTATTGGGGATTTAGCTTTAAATTCCACATAAATTCATTTGATGTTAATAGAAATTCTTCGGATTTGTATCCGAATGAATACACAATTAAATGTACTTTATTGAGAAAACAGTCGAGTTTGATAAATGGCTGAGAAAATTAAAAGACCTTAAAGCGAAGGCAAAAATATTGTTCAGAATTCAAAGAATTGAAAGTGATGAGCACTTTGGAGATTGTAAACCTCTAGGTGATGGTGTTCGGGAAATAAAAATTAATTATGCCAAAGGTTATAGGATTTACTTCCATGAAAAAGATGGAAAAATAATCCTTTTGCTTATTGGAGGAGATAAAT
>JABINZ010000234.1 GCA_018698135.1 Bacteroidota bacterium | reverse complement strand
GAGAGTATTTTATAGAAATGTATTTTTAGGATATTTTAATGAAAATGAATTAAGAACTAAGGAACAATCAGTAAGGTTAGAAACTAATTTAGTGTAAAGTCTAATCTTTAACTTGTGTAAACTATGTGCCTTAACGAACAGATCGGACTCAGCCGGTAGTTTTACAAAACCTCCATTGGCCAAATAAATAGTATCACTGCTAATACTAAGCACTTGCAACTCATTGGTAACTGAACCATCTACCTCAACAGCTAGTTTGCCGTTCCAGTTTGTTGTATCAGTAGCTGTAATACCTTTCGCTACTGAAGCATTGAATAGTGGATCTTTCTCATCCAGGCTACCACTTACGCTTTCAGCCGATTTTGCATGCAAAGCATATGGTACACTTGACAGCTGGCTGGTTCCTTCAATCGTATAGCTACTGCCACCAGTAGGATCCGTTTCTGTTTTGATAAAATAGGGCCCGTTTGCCCAGTCGATGGTCGTAAAATCCCCTGTAAGAACAGTACCCTCTCCTATTTGAACACTTACTAAACCATTTTCATTGGTTGATGGATTATGTGTTTCTTCATAAACAGCTGTTCCTGTTGCACTTCCTTGCAACACAGAAATCTGTAACCCAATGTTGGTGCTTTTTAGCAGTTTTTTATTGGCATCACGAATAACGGCCTGATAACTCAGACTTTGTGGCACTTGTGCAAATATGCTTATGCATACAAGCATGGCAAATAAAGTTGTATATAGTTTTTTCATTTTACTAGTGTTTTATAATTTTAAATGTTTTGATTTCTTTGTTTGCATCTAATACGTTTAAAAAGTAAGTAGAAGCAGCATGTTGACTTAAGGATATTTGCGTAGATTGGCCTTTTATTCTTCCTCTCGAAACTTGCTTTCCATTCTGATCATAAATCTGATAAACCAAATCGTTTGACACATAATCCTTAATACATAAGGTTAATAAGCCATTTGACGGATTAGGAAACACATTCATCGTGAGTTGAATAGCTGAGGCTTCAGCGATACCCACATGATTAGAAATTTCAAAAGCTTGTTGCACTCCTTCTGATACTGAATTTGTGCCATTATCATGACTTTGATAAACAACTTGTCCAACAGAATAGCTAACCGTCCCACCAGAGCCGCTAGCCTCTCCACCATTGCTGGTAGCCTGCTGTGCATTTACGCTGAAAATACCTAACAGAATGATCAGCAGAATGTTAAATAATTTTTTAATACTTCTCATAAAATTGTTTTTATGGTTCAATAAACATTGCTAATCACAACCAAAATGAAATTATAAACCTGAATAAATAATAGCCGTATTCAATTATTAACTAAATACATAAAAGTGGACATCAAGTTTAGAAGAATTTTTAATTTTCAATTGTGTTTTTTAGCTTGCACAATGTTATATCTAATCGTAAAACTGCACCAAATTAATGGGGTGGACAAAAGGTGACATGGCCACTATTAATCCGAAAACGATCTTTACAGTCTTGAATAGAGGGAATTAATTAGAGCAGAATAATCTACAAGATTCTATAGGAGTATTTAAACACCCTAATAAGGATAATAGAAAAAGAAAAATAGTACGTTTAAAATCTATTTATTAATCGCATTAGTGTGAGTTATTCTAAACTAAACCAGAGACAGTTTCAAAAGTCATCAATTCTATCCTATGTCATCATTCCCATTCCCGCTTGTCGGCAGGGCAGGAAAATGGGAATCTCATAATCAACAATTTAGAGATTCCCGCTTGCGCGAGAATGACGGTTTGAAGGACTTTTGGGACAGCCTCATTTTAATTACATAACAAGCATATCCCCTCTACCAAGCAGGTCTTTGAGGCAACTAGAGTCGCTGCAATAAAATTGCAGGGTTTTAACCTTTAACTAGATAAACAAATCATTTAAATGAACCATAATATTTGAATTGGGTTCTAAATTCATTTTTGTGCGCAAACGAGAGCGCCTTTTCTTTAAAGACTCTTGCGTAATATTGAACATGGCAGCAATTTCTTTATTCGACATACCCATATGCATATAAGAACAGAGTTTGATATCGTTATTGGTTAAATCGGGAAAAGCCGCATTTAGTTTAGTGAAAAAATCGATATGTACTTGCTCAAATTGGGCTTTAAAATTAGTCCAATCTTTCTCAAAACTTATGCTTCCATTAATAATACGTCTTAATTTCAAAAAATGACTTAAGCCTTCTTCTTCATTAGAAACAACTATTAATTTATCCAAATCTCCTTTAAGTTGCTGCAATAATTCATTTTTTTGAACAATCAGTGCGGCTGTTGTTGTCAATTCTTTACTTTTTAAAGAAATATCTTTTTCCAGATTGCTGTTTTCAAGTTGTGTTTTATCCAAAACCAATTGTTTTGCTTTTTCTGATTCTACCCGAATTATCCTCTTTTGTTTAAGCGAAGTAAAATAAAACCAAAATGTGACAAGCAATAATATCAATATGGAAATGATGGCAAAAGTTATCCATGTTAAAACTCTTGTTTTTGATTTGCTCAGTTCATGATCTTTTGCCAATAAATCGATTTCATTTTGTTTTGCTACCAATCGTAAATCATTTGCATACTCAAGTTGTAATTCATTTACACGTGTTTCAATTTCGATATTATCTAGTATAGATTTCTTGTTTTCATACTGTTTTCTGAAAGATAATGCATTTTTAAAATCACCTAAGCCTTCAAAAGCATTTGATATAATTTCAAAAATCTCTGCTAATTGCTGATGCAATTCCTGCTGCTCAAGAAATTCAATATTTGGCTTTAGCAATTCTATTGCTTTTTGATACTGCATATTTTGAGCATAATATCGTGCAACAACTATTTCAGCAAGAAGTTTACTATATCCATCTTTTGTTTCATTTGCTAATATTAGTGCTTTAGAAGCATAAAAATAAGCAGAATCGATATTATCATATTCATGGGTAAATAGATCTGCCAATGAAATAAGAGATGATATCTGACCTTTATTGTCCTGAATTTTTTGTCTTAAATGCAATGACATTCTAAAATAAAAATAAGCACTATCCAGTTCCTTCAATTCAATTTTATTGTTTCCTATATTGTTGTAAGTTCGAGCTAGTGAACCAAACTCTTTATGCTGATTTAAAATAACAATAGATTTATGATAAATTTCTATTGCTTTTTCATAATTCCCCATACTACCAAACACAGCACCAATATTCATTTGAGACCTTCCAATACCTTTGTTATCTCCCAATATTTTTTTTACCTTAATTGATTTCTGAAAATACTCAATTGCCATCTCATAGTTGGCTTTTTGTTTGTGAACGACAGCAATATTGTTGAGTAATTTGGCAATATTTTCGTTATTATCTATTGATTCATTAATAGTTAATGATTCTTCATAATAATGCAATGCACTATCGGTAAAACCCCAATTATGATAACATGAGCCAATATTTAAATACAAGGTTGCTAATCCTATCGTATCATCTTTAGGGATAAGAGAAATAATATCATAATACATTTCTAATGCAACATCAAATTTCCCAGTTGACAAATAGATCAACGCAGAATTAGCTTTAATAGTCATGCTCTGTTCATCAAACTTAAACATCTCACTAATAGTCAAAGCAGAATCAAAATAAGCCAATGCTAAATCAAATTTGTATTGGTACATGTAATACAATCCCATATGATCAAACAAGGCACATTTATCAGTGGAATTATCCATTAATATAAAAAATGGATAAGCCTGTTTAAGAAACTTTTCTGCTTGCTTAAAATCTCCTTTTTTGATATATATATAGGCTAACTTAGCTTCAACATAATGGATTTGGTATTTGCTTTCATATTTTTCATATAACTCGTATGCTTCTGAAAAATTGATAATGGCTTCGTCATATTCTTCATCCATTAAAATGTTTCCAATTTCAAATAAGACATCCGCTTTTTCAACTCCATTTAATTCATCAACTTTTTCTAATAAATCATCAATATCTGTTGATTGAGCAAAAAGGAATATAGGAGAGAATAGTATCAGAAGCAATAAACGCATACAGTTAGTTTTTTGGTTGAAAGAAAGAATATTTAGTTTAATATTATCTTATATTATCAAACTAATTTAGTTATTTAAAATTACTTTTAGCTATTTTAAATTAATTATAATGTTATATAAAATACAAAAAGCAGATAATATCATTTTGAAAGGCATTATTTATCAGCGATGACTGTCAAAACAAAGATAATAATCTAAATCAATTATTCGAAAACATAAAAAATAATATGCAATTGTGTGAAGATAAGAATATATTAGTAACAATACGTTTCAAAAAGATGGAAATTCTTCCATATCGACAGTCATCCAATTGTGGGTGAGAGAAAAAAGCCAAAAAAAAAGCCAATCATTTCTGATAGGCTTTGTTCTATAAAAAAGTCAACAATAGTTATTAAATAACTTTAACGTCTACTGCGTTTAATCCTTTTTTACCTTCTTTTAATTCAAATTCAACTGCATCACCTTCATTAATTTGATCAATTAAACCTGATACGTGTACGAAGTACTCTTTTTTTGATTCTTCTTCCATAATAAATCCAAATCCTTTGGACTCATTGAAGAATTTTACTGTTCCTTTACTCATTATTACTTATTAATTATTATTTAGACCGCAAATATAGTGTTAATTAACTTTATTCCATACTTTTTATATATTAATTTTAGTAGAAACTAAAATCCGTTTACTTTTTGAATCCTTTAATAAGAGCTGTTAACTGCTAGTTTGCCTTTTGTTCAACTTTAATCAATTGGTCTAAATTATAGCCTCTGTCTTCCAGTTTTTTTAGCAATTCCTGATAAAGTTTCTCATCCAACTGAGGAGTTCGACTTAAAATCCATAAATAATTAGGCGATTTGCTTCCAATTAAAGCCCATTCATAGTTCTCATCCAAATCCATAACCAGATAATCAGCATAAAAAATCCAAAAGAAAGACACTTTTAATCTGGCAGGAAAAGCAGGATCAGGTATTTTAGCTTTCCCAATAGCAATACTCTCCTCGCCTTCGAGGCTGTTTTTAAAGCCCTTATTTACAACCTTGATCTTACCATCTTCACGAAGTGAATAAGTAGCTGTAACGCCTACCAAGCCTTTTTCAAAAGAATGAGGAAAACGTGCAATTTCATACCATGTACCCAAATACTTATCTAATTCGAGTGTTTTAACTGTTTCTTTATTTATCATCTCTTTTTGATTAGCGCATCCAGAAAGTATTAAAATTAAAATAAGAGCCTTTGCCCCTGTTGCTATAAAATTCTTCATCTTTTTTTTTTGGTTATGAATAATTAAAATTTGACCATTAATCCAACAGTTGGCAACAATGTTCCCGACTTATTAGCAACAGCATTTAAGACATATTTTGTCCCACCGTCTGTTGTTTTATAACTACCATCAGGATTTTTTTCCCTAACAATATAATCTTGACCCACATTTTTAAAATTATAGGCATTTTGTACATCAAAATATAGCATAAGGGACCATTTTTCAAAGAAAAAGTTTTTATCAATTCGTAGATCCAATTGATGAAAAGACTTAAAGCGACCTTCATTCAATTTATCAAAATCAGGATAAGCCTGTCCGATTGCATTAAAAGCAGCAACATAAGAGGATGTTTCTAAATCGTATGGTGTATAGGGTAAACCGCCTACATAGCGCCACTTGAATCCAATTCGCCAATTTTTCTTTAATTCCTTAGTAGCAGTTAATGAAAATAGATGTTTACTATCCCATGATGATGGAATCAGTTTATCATTAATATCAGTAAACAAGCTTCTGACAAAAGTATAAGAAGCCAAAAGTCTAAAGTCCTTCAAATTTACACGATTCAGCAATTCAAAACCCACTGCATGACCAGTTCCTGAAAAGACCACAGGCGCTGCACCAGCTACACTGCTGTAATCAGCACCTTGATTGGCCAAACTTGCACCTGTATTTAAATCAATGGGATATTGAAAATAATCTTTGTAAAATCCTTCCACTGAAAACAAGATTGTACGGGAGAAACGATGCTCTAAGCCTAAATTGACATGATTGGCTCCTATGTAATTTGCAGAGGCTGAATTCACCAGAAAGTCATTATTATCGCGATAACCTAATGTAGTATAAGCAGGGAGTTGGAAATATCTTCCGACTCCGGCATTCAGCTGATTTTTAGCATTTAATGCATACGAAACAGAAAAACGAGGAGATGCCTGATTCAATGGATTTGACATTGTTTTATTGTAGCTGTTTCCATCCATTCTTACTCCTAATGAGAGTTGCAAACGGTTATCTAAAAAAGTCTTAGATGCATTTCCGAACACTCCATATTTGTATAAACTCAATGCTGAATTATAGTCAATGAAGATCAAACTATCGTTAAAATAAATTTGTTGTGAAGTTGCATTTGCATATTTAGCTGCTTCTGTACTGAGTCCGAAATTGTATTTAATTCCCTTTTCTCTGAGGGTAACTTCATACCTGAATTTATTTTCAATTTCCCGGGATTTATAGTCAAAGCTCCTTGGCAGACTTTCATCATTATTGGGATATTTATAAAATTCATTATTAAGCATATTCCTACTGAGAACAAAAGTGTGATATCCTTTGTCAAAAAAGTGCTTATAAACAGCTCCAATGGTATAACTCCATTGATTGTTTACGGGAATTTGACTTAAAATATATTCTTGAGCAGCATCTGGATCATCTATTCCATCATTTAATACTAACTTATCAAGAGATCCCAAACTGATAATGCTTAATTGATTTTTAATATCAAAATTTGTTTTTAGCTTTAATTGATAATCATTATATGTAGGTAAAAAGGGTAAGCCAATTGCAGAAAATAGAAATTGTAAATAGGATCTACGCACTGAGAAAATATAGCTAGTCTTCTTTCCCAAAGGCCCATCTACGGTTAGAGCGGTCTCACTAGCGCCTAATGTTGCTTGCAAATTCGTTTTATCTTTATTTCCTTCTTTAAGTTTGAAATCCAATACACCACTCAAGGCATTGTATTTTCCGCTTGGAAACGAACCTGCATAAAAATCAACTGACTGTATAAAATCAGCATTGATAATGCCAACTGGCCCACCTGAAGCTCCTTGTGTAGAAAAATGATTTAATACTGGTATTTCAATGTCGTCAAGAAAAAAGCGGTTTTCACTGGGACCGCCTCCTCGAATAATCACATCATTTCGAAAAGCAGGAGTTGAACCCACTCCAGGGAAAGATTGGATGACTTTTGAGATGTCTCGATTACTACCAGGATTACTTTCAATCTCCTTGGTGCCAATACGTTGCATGGACAAGGGTGCTTCCTGCTTCTTCTCAAATGGGTCGGCAACAATTACAAATTCAGAAAGCTCCTGAGCTGTTGGTTCCAATATAATTTCTATAAACGGAGTATTGCTGTTGCTAATTAATATATCCTCACTCAATTTGCTTTTATAGCCAATAAAGGAGGCTTGCAATGTTAAATATCCAGGCTTTAATCCTGTAATAATAAAATTTCCATCTAAATCGCTGGTTGTTCCTATAGCTGTTCCAACAACAATTACATTGGAAAATCCGATTGGTTCGTTGTTGCTTGCATCAATAATTTTGCCTTTTACCTGAGCATTTTGAGCAAATAGGGCAAATGAGAACAGGATGGATAAAAATAGTATGATAAGTTGTTTCATTACCTTAATAAATAATTAATGTTTAATTTGAATTTCAATGGATTCAAAAATTTCCATTGCTGTTGTCAAAGAGCTTATGTCTGTAAACAATTTACCCGTTTCTCCCTTGGGATCACCATGACCAATAGGATTCATGAAAAATTGTCCATCATCCTCATTCAACACTACTGCATAAATAATTGATGGCTGAGCCGAATGTTTGTAGGCATAGTTTTCAGGAAATTTATTATTGGTCCAGAATTTATTCCAGTCCCAGGACTGATTAAGTTCCAGCATAATTTTGCTTTGTTTACTTTTAAAATTCTTTCCTGTTTTAAATTGAAAATCTCCCTGAGGAGTTGCACAGGTATAGCCATCAATAAAAGGATAGTCGGGTGTAGGAACATGTTGTTTTCCTGCTATCAAACCTTTTTTAAATGTCCAGTATGGCAAAGCAGCTGGTTGAAAAGAAGTTCCTTCATGATTTAGCCATATAGAATCCTTGATCATTTGATGTCCAAAAACGCCACTGGCATATGATTTTGTAATAAATATTGTTCGGATATAATTTCCCTCCATGTCTTCTTCCCAAATGGCATAGGTAGGATGATTGAAGGAAATCCCTTTCTTAACGGTAATAAGCATGTCATAAGCTGCATTATTGTTATTTGTATCCAAATAAATAACTACTTCTCCAGCCTTTTTCAGGCTTGAACAACTCTCAATGATTGTTAATGCACTTATTATCAGCATTAATGTAATAAATCGTTTCATTTTGTACAATTTTGTAATTATTGCACAAAGTTAATACACTTTTGTATATTTGTGCGATAAAGTTTTATTAATTACAATTTAGTACAATGTCGGACAATATTAAAATGATCAAACAAATACTCGACTATGTTGACAGTTACGAAAAAGAGGTTGGGAATTCGAATATCAAAGAGTTTTCTATTTATATGAAAGACAAACTGATTACGAATCAGCCAGCTGGAAAGGTTCAAAATTTTGATTCAGCGAATTACAAGAATTACAAAACCTATCCCGAAGTAGAATTCTCTACCCTATTAACTGGGTTGTATCGTTTTGCAAAACACTATGTTAAAAAGGCATTTATTAATACAAAAATTAGAACGATAGATGAATTTGGCTTTTTAGCAACATTACTGAGAGAAAAAAGTTTGCTTAAGAATGAACTCATTAACAAACATTTACTGGAAATATCAAGTGGTAGCGAAATCCTGAAAAGATTAATAAAAAATGAATTGATTTATGAGTATCCGGATGAAAAAGATAAGCGTGCAAAGCGGGTTTCCCTTACAGAAACAGGCATCAAAGAAATCATGATTGCTTTTCAGGACATGCATAAAGTTTCAGAAATTATTATAGGCAATTTAGAAAGTGATGAATTAAATGATGCGCTATCCGTATTTAACAAACTAACTTTTTATCATCAACATATACATGAATCCGACAGAAACACTTGTCTGGATGAATTGCACACAAAGTTTATTATTGATAAGAATTAACATCATGGCTACTCAGGTACTAATAAGCGGAGGAAGTGGGTTGCTTGGTAAAGCAATCACTAATTTACTTACAATCAAAGGTTATGAAGTAGCTATCCTCTCCAGAAAGCGTGGAATTGAAGGAATCAAATCCTTTTATTGGGATTATGAAAAATCTATTATCGATAAAGATGCTATCGAATTTGCAGATGTAATCATTCATTTGGCCGGAGAAAATATTGCAGGAAAAAGATGGACAAAAAAGCAAAAGAAAAGTATAATTGATAGTAGAGTAAAAACGAGTGAATTATTATTTTCTGCTATTAAAGACGCGAAAAAAAAACCTGATAGGATTATTTCAGCCTCAGCCATTGGCTATTATGGAACAAAAACTACCCAACATATTTACACAGAAGAAGATGAAGCAGGTAGTGATTTTTTAGCAGATTGCGTAGTTCAATGGGAAAAAAGTGTCGACCAATTTCAAGAATTAGGGATTCAAGTATTCAAATTTCGCATAGGTGTTGTTCTTTCCAATCAGGGAGGAGCACTTCAGAAGATGTTAAAACCAATTCGAGCGGGATTTGGTGCTGTTTTAGGAAGTGGAAAGCAATACATCCCCTGGATTGAAATAAGTGATCTTGCCCGTATATTTCTTTTCGCAATCGAAAAAAAATTGACCAATTCGGTCTATAATGCTGTAGCTCCTGATTTTATAACAAACAGGGATTTTACAAAAATCTTAGCTAATAAGCTTTCCCGGCATTTGTTCTTGCCTAATATTCCGGTTTTTATTCTAAAGCTTTTTATGGGTGAGATGTCTTCCATTCTTTTATATGGTAGTCGAGTATCAGCTAAAAGTATTACTTCAGAAGGCTTTGATTTTTTGTATCAAAAGCTGGATGACATTCCTATTTCAGGCAAATAGACCTACTTATTCAGGTGCAATCAGTTTGATAAAACTTGACTAAATCGATAATG
>JABINZ010000233.1 GCA_018698135.1 Bacteroidota bacterium | reverse complement strand
TACATTTTCGATATACATTAACAAAAAGGTCCAAGAACCGCTACGCTAATCCTTGAACCAGTTTTTGAATTTAAAGGCATTCACGCTCAATCTATAGCTTCTGTCATTCTGATCCCGATTTATCAGGAGAAGAATCTGCTAACAAAGAGCAGGAAAAAAAAACGATTGAAACGCTTAAACTCAGCCATCAGATACCTCCCTAAGGTCGGTATGACAGAAAATTATTGGCATTCCTCGACTGTTTGCAGCTTCAAGCTACGAACAACTAGGACGGTACGTATTCAAATTATTAATATATCAATTTCTAGTTTTGAAGTAAAATCAATTCCCCTTCTTTGATTTTTCAGAGAAGGGGTTAGGGCTTTGCTTGCTGAAGCTTTAGCGAAAGCAGGGTTGAGTTAAATTCAATCTACGAACAACGGAGGCTTACATTTTCAACATACATTAACAAAAAGGTCCAAGAACCGCTGCGCTAATCCTTGAACCAGTTTTTGTGGAGCAACGAACAACAAGGACAGTTCGTACTCCAATTATTATTGTATTAATTTCTAATTTTGAAGTAGAATCAATTCCCCTTCTTTGATTTTTCAGAGAAGGGGTTAGGGGTTGAGTTAAATTCAAGCTACGAACAACAGAATTCCAAAGAAAAACAATACAAACCATCCCAAAAACCAAATACATTTGATATATCAGTAATCCCAATTTTTACCAACAATTTCCCTCATTTTTATCGTATTTTGTAGTCCATTAAAACAATCAAAGCATGGACATAGTTTTACTTATTGCGATAGGAATAATTCTATTGCTCAACCTTTACATAATCTTTAAAAAAGACAATACTCATCAATTTGATGCATTAACAAAAGATGAATTTATCAAAGAATATGAGAAGCTGGTTTTGCGCTTTGATATGCTTGATAAAAATCTAAAAGATGAATTTGCTCATAACCGGGATGAATCGTCTAAACAAAGTCGAGAAAACCGGGAAGAATTAATGAACCGATTAAATGAAGGCTATAAGTTTCAGAAAGAAAAACTTGATGAGTTCATTCAACGATTAGAAAGATCGACCAGTTCGAATTTGGAACAGCTCGAAAAAATGCGTGAAACTATCGAGAAGAAAATTACTTCGCTTCAAGAAGACAATGCCAAGAAATTAGATCAAATGCGAGAAGTAGTTGATGAAAAGTTGCAATCAACACTCGAAAAACGATTGGGAGAGTCTTTCAAACAAGTGAGCGAAAGATTAGAATTGGTTCATAAAGGCTTGGGCGAAATGCAAACTCTTGCTACCGGAGTTGGCGATCTTAAAAAAGTACTTTCCAACGTAAAAACAAAAGGTGTTTTAGGAGAATATCAATTGGAAAATTTATTGGATCAACTACTCACACCAGCCCAATACGAGAAAAATGTAAAGACCAAACATGGCAGTAACGATAGTGTAGAATTTGCTGTCAAACTTCCTGGTCGTGAAGATAAATCCAAAACAATTTGGCTTCCCTTAGATGCCAAGTTCCCAACTGAGGATTATGAATCTTTATTAGACGCTTATGAGTCAGGTGATTTAGCAGCAATTGAGGCTTCAAAAAAAGCCATGGTCGCCAAAATCAAACTTTTTGCAAAAGATATAAGCACAAAATATATTGATCCACCCAACACAACTGACTTTGCAATCATGTTCCTCCCCTTTGAAGGATTGTATGCAGAAGTACTTCGGAATCCCGGATTATTTGAGCAGGTTCAGCGAGAATTTAAAATAGTAATCACAGGGCCCACTACCCTATCAGCCTTACTGAGTTCTCTGCAAATGGGATTCAGAACATTAGCCATTGAAAAACGTTCCAGTGAAGTTTGGGAATTGCTAGGAGCTGTTAAAACCGAATTTGGCAACTTTGGAGAAATATTAGAGAAAACACAGAAGAAACTGCAAGAAGCCAGCAATGTAATTGATCAGGCCGGAGTTCGTTCAAGAGCCATTGAGCGCAAGCTGCGCAATGTTCAGGAATTACCAAGCCAAAAATCAACACAATTATTATCAGAAAATGAAAACGATGATTTGGAAGAAGATTTGTTTTCCAAAGAATAATGGAATAAGCAAGACATGAAAGATTCTGATAATAAACAACTACAGCTAGCTTTTGAATTTGTCCAATTCACTCATAAAAACGTTTTTCTGACCGGAAATGCAGGCACTGGCAAAACAACTTTTCTGCATAATCTGAAAACACAAACCTATAAGCGAATGGTTGTTGTTGCACCAACAGGTGTAGCAGCCATAAATGCAGGTGGTGTTACTATCCATTCTTTTTTCCAATTACCTTTTGGGCCATTTATCCCGCTACAATATGCTCAAGATCAGGCTCAAATTGACTTGGCAAAAGGACGACAAAATGCGAATATTCAAAAATTTAATCGAGAAAAAATTAAAATAATCAAAGGTCTTGACCTGCTTGTGATTGATGAAATAAGCATGGTTAGAGCCGATTTACTCGATGGTATTGACGAAGTATTGAGGCGTTATAAAAACAGGAATAAACCATTTGGAGGTGTTCAGCTATTAATGATTGGCGATATGCATCAGTTGGCTCCTGTTGTGAAAGATAACGAATGGAATCTACTTCAAAATATTTATTCAACAGCCTTTTTCTTTAGCAGCAAAGCATTAAACGAAACCAACTATGTAAGCCTTGAATTAAAACATATTTACAGGCAGAGCGATAAAAAGTTTATTGATTTGCTGGCCAAGGTCAGACGAAATAGAATTGATCAGGCAAGTCTTGAAACTTTAAACGAACGTTTTGTAAAGGATTTTGAAAAAGAGGAACATGAGGGCTATATCATACTAACAACACATAATGCAAAAGCCAAGGAAATTAACGATCAGCGCTTACAACTACTTGAAACAAAATCACATCATTTTTTGGCAGAGGTTGACGGTGATTTTCCAGAATACTCCTTCCCTACTGAACATGATTTAGAACTTAAAGTAGGTGCGCAGGTGATGTTCATTCAAAACGATCCATCTCCTGAAAAACAATATTTCAACGGTAAAATTGGCGTTATTGACGAGATTGTGGAAGAAATCATCAGTGTAAAATGTCCGGAAGATGATTATTCGATTGAAGTGAACAAAGGTTTTTGGGACAATATCCGTTATGAAGTTGATCCTGAAAGCAAAGAGATTAAAGAAAATATTGTCGGACAGTTTGTTCAGCATCCATTGAAATTAGCCTGGGCTATTACTATCCACAAAAGTCAGGGTTTAACTTTCGACAAAGCCATAATCGATGCAAAATCAGCTTTTACATTTGGACAAGTTTATGTGGCTCTTAGCCGTTGCCGTACACTTGAAGGTATGGTGTTGAGTTCAAAAATTGCTGATTACAGCATTAAATCAAATCAAAATATAGTTTCATTTTCAAAAGAGATGGAAGACAATCCTCCGGGCGATCAATTGCTTTCGAATTCAAAAAAGGAATTCCAGGAAATGCTGGTATTGGAGTTATTTGACTTCAATGATATTCACCGAAGATTGAATTATTTGATTAAACTATTGAATGAAAATGGCACAATCTGTCAGCCAGAATGGGTTCAAAAAGCCCGTGATGCTTCAACGCTCATAAAGACAGATGTTGTTGAGGTTTCAACCAAGTTTAAACAGCAAATAAAACATTTATCCCTTGCTGCAAATAATATAGAGGCTAATCCCATTTTACAAAGTCGCATCCAAAAAGCTTGTTCTTTTTTCCATGAAAAGACTTCGCTGATTTTAAACCCTGTTCAATCCATCGAATTTGAAATCGACAACAGGGCAATTAAAAAGATTATTACAGAATCAGCAAAAAAACTGGATGAAGAAATTTTTATTAAGCTTTATTGCCTTAATGCCACAAAAGATGGATTTCTGACAAAAGCATATTTAGATGCTCGGGCAAAGGCGGCCATTGAAAAGGTTGAAACAAAAAAATTAAAAGCGAAAAAACAAGACAGCACATCGACAAGCGTAAAACATCCCATTTTCTATGCAAAACTTAGAAAGTGGAGAAATGACTTAGCCGAAGAAAGCAAGCTACCGGTATATATGATTCTTCCGCAAAAAACATTAATTGAAATTTCCAATAAACTACCATCATCCACTTCAGAATTACAGAAGGTAAAAGGCTTAGGAAAGAAAAAACTGGAGCGCTATGGGAAAGAAATATTTTGGATGATAACTGAATATAGAACCGAAAACAAACTGGAAACAGCCGAATGGACTGCCATTAAACCAATTGAAAAGCTGGTAAAGGTTCCTTCACCACAGCAAAGTTATGAGTTATACATATCAGGCAAAAACATAGTAGAAATTGCTGTAGAGCGCGATATGACTGAACGAACGATAGAAGGTCATTTAACTCAATATGTTCAATCAGGAGAATTGAAAGTTGAGGACTTTGTATCCAAAAACCAGGTTAAATGCATAACAGACTATTACAATAAAGCTCAGAATAAAAGCCTTGGGGAAGCTAAAACACAATTGGGCGATAGTGTTTCCTATGCTGAGCTTAAGTTTGTATTTGCATCATTAAGTAAATAACTTATTATGTTTTTTAAAGCTAATTGTTAATCAATACATCCATTTTCAAAACCCATTTTAAACTTGCTTAAACCCTCTTTTTTCGCTATTTTGCACCTCCGTTCGATAGTTAATGATAATTTAATTTGGTCGATTACGAATCGAATTCAAGCAAATAGATTATAATAAATAAGTATGCGCATCAGTACCGAAAAGAAAACAAAGAATACTAATCATAAACATCAAAATCTCGATAAAGTTGCCATTAATGTTAAGTCGTTTAAAATATTAAGGAAAATCTTGAAAGAAAATCCTTATTTAGAGGAGTTAATGGTTGAAGCAAGAAGTCGTGAAGAGGCTATTAATGCAATTCGAACTTGGGTTTTAGCTTATTTTGAATCAAATCCGGTTGCCTATAGTTATTTTAAAGGTGAATTAACAGGACAAGAATCACTGAATCTTCTCGAATGGAGAGATATTGCTGCTATTCGCTTGATGGATTATGTTGAAAACTCAGGGCTAAAGCTCAAAGATCCCAATATTAAGGTTCGCAAGGAAACACTTAATGATCCTATTAAGCTTTTGTGGATGGCTATTAAAACAGGAACTGGAGGTGCAAAACCTGCATTTTTCGAGGATATGCTTCATTTATTCAGACAATTCCAGGGAATCAACAAAAGAAAAAGACCTACTGAAGAAGAGGTGAAAGAATGGATGACACGACATCCCAGTGGATTAGATCCTCAGTTAGTTCTTATTCGTAAACACAATAGAGATCGAATACTTAAAATTTTCATCAAAAAAATTGATAAGGAGGAGATTAAGGATAATAAATTCTTTTTTGAAAAAGGATTAAGTCAGGAAGAAAAACTGGCAGTTGCACAAGAATGGTGGAAAGATAAGCTGTTTCATCTGCGGTTTGCCATACGCAGCACAGATTTATTAAACGAAATGCTTGACTATTCTCTTTCTCCGGAAAAAATAAAAGCCTTTAAATCTGCCGAGGAAGTTGGAATTCCCATTTTCATCAATCCTTACTACCTTTCGTTGCTTAACACCCGTATTCATGGCTTTGCAGCCGAATCGGATCGTACTATTCGTGATTACATTATGATTAATGAGCAATTGGTTGATGAATTCGGAGGTATTAATGCTTGGGAAAAAGAAGACCTGGTGCTACCAGGAAAACCCAATGCTGCTGGTTGGTTATTACCCAACGAATACAATGTTCACCGCAGATATCCTGAAGTTTCCATTCTTATTCCTGATACAGTTGGACGTGCTTGCGGTGGTTTATGCGTTTCTTGTCAGCGAATGTTTGATTTTCAGAATGGAAATTTGAACTTCAATCTCGAAAAATTAAAACCTAAAGGCACATGGCCAGAGAGGCTTAAATACCTTATCAAATACTGGGAAGATGATTCTCAATTACGTGACATTCTGATTACAGGTGGAGATGCTTTAATGAGTTCTGACAAGAGCTTGAAGCAAATTCTTGATGAAGTTCTGGCCATGGCTGAACGTAAAAGAGAGGCCAATAAATTCCGCAAAGAAGGAAAGAAATTTGCTGAAATGCTAAAAATCAGGCTAGGTACTCGTCTACCTGTGTATTTACCTCAGCGAATTACTCCCGAACTCACTCAAATATTAGCTGATTTTAGAACCAAGGCTGCTGAAATTGGTTTCCAGCAATTTGTTATTCAAACACACTTTGAATCGGCAATGGAAATTACACCCGAAGTAAAAGAAGCCGTTCAGCGTTTATTGTCGGCAGGATGGGTTGTTGTTAACCAATTGGTATTTACTGCAGCTGCTTCGAGACGTGGGCATACAGCCAAACTTCGTCAATCCTTAAATAAAATAGGTGTCCTCCCCTATTATACTTTTTCAGTAAAGGGTTTCCTTGAAAACTCACATAATTTTGCTACAAATGCACGTGCAGTTCAGGAAGCAATTGAGGAAAAGGTAATAGGCAATGTTCCTGCAGCCTTTTTAGATCGAATTAAAAAATTACCACTAGATGCAGCAAATGTGGTGGAAAATATCAGGACAATTAAGTCGGATCTGAACATCCCTTTTTTAGCCACCGATAGAAACGTTTTAAATTTACCCGGTGTAGGAAAAAGTCTTACCTATCGTGTCATTGGCATTACTCGTTATGGAAAACGAATTTTGGAATTTGATTATGATCAAACTCGACCTCATAGCCCAATAGTTTCAAAAATGGATAAAATCAAAATTATTGAGTCCAAACCTATAATGGAATACCTTGAGCAAATAGAAGAAATGGGTGAAAACATACGTGAATATGATGGAATCTATGGTTATTCTATTGGAGAAACAGAACCACGTCCTCCCTTGTTTGAGTATCCTGAATATGATTATAAGCTAACAGATGAAGTAACCAATTTTGAGATGCCTGAGATGTAGATTAAGTGTTTTTATACAAATCAGTTTCCCTTTAACGTATTTTTAAGTAATCATTATTAACTAGAGTTGGGTATAATAGTGTATTTGCAAGTAATTGAATTACATTGTTATAATGAAATAATTTTTTGTGAATCTTTGAGTTTTTGTGTCTTAGTGGCTATTTTTATACAAAGACTCTAAGTCACGATGCTTGGCTTGCTTCAGGTAGGAATTTACAAAGTAAAAAGGTGAATAGCTGAAAAACTGAATTTTACTTAGAACTCACTTAATATCATCAATATTCAGTTATAGTGGTCCTGCCTAGACAATTTTGTAGCTATCCCTATCCTGCAAAAAAGGCATTTTTTCGCGTACTTTTCTAAGCTCCTCATAATTGAGATCGAGGATTAATACTTCTTCTTTGTTTTCTGAGCTTGTAAGCATTTCGCCCATGGGATTAATGGCCAAACTCATACCATTGTGTGCTTTTCCAGAGGCATCGTCCCCAATACGATTTACAGCAACTACATAACATTGGTTTTCGATTGCTCGTGCTATGTGAAGTGGAGTCCAATGCATGATGCGTATTTCGGGCCAGTTAGCTACTAATAAGAAACAATCGAAGTCTTCATTGTTTCTATTCCATGCAGGAAAACGTAAATCAAAACATATTTGTGGGCAGAATTTCCAGCCTTTAAAATCAACAATCAGTTTTTTGTTCCCTGCTGTATAATGATTATGCTCACCAGCCATGGTAAACAAATGTCGCTTGTCATAAGTTTCAAAAGTCTGGTCTGGGCGTATCCAAAATAAACGATTGAAATACTGACCATTCTCCTCAATGATTAAGCTACCTACTATAACAGCATTCTTTTTTGTTGCTTGCTCCTTAAGCCAATTGACACTTTGTCCATCCATGGATTCTGCCAAAGCCTCCGGTTTCATACTAAAGGCTGTTGTAAACATTTCAGGCAATACAATCAAATCAATTCCTGAAGGAATATCCTGATTAATGAGGCGTTCAAATTTTGTAAGATTTGCTTCTTTATCTTCCCAGGCCAAATCGACCTGCACCAAAGCAATTTTTAAATTTTGCATAGAATTTCAGTGGCTTTCTTAATTGTATCTGCTGATTTTGCAAAACAGAAGCGCAATACTTTGTGATCTATTTTATCGTGATAAAAAACAGAAATAGGTACAGAAGCAACTTTACTATTTATAGTGAGTGTTTTGGCATAATCAACATCGGCTTCTTCTGAAATCCCTTTGTAGCTCAGGCATTGAAAATAAGTGCCATGACAAGGAATAATCTCAAACCTTGAACCCTCCAAGCCTTTAACAAATAAATCACGTTTCTTTTGGTAAAAATCATTCAATTCTAAATAATGACTTTCATTCGACATAAAGTCGGCATAAGCATACTGGATAGGGGTTATTGCTGCGAACATTAGAAATTGGAAAACCTTTTTAAACTCTTTCATCAAGTTTTCAGGAGCCAAAACATAGCCCATTTTCCAACCAGTAGTATGATAGGTTTTCCAAAAGATGAAATCACAAAACTTTTATCAATTAAGCTGGGATATTTGCTGATACTTTCATGCTTCATCCCATCAAAAATGATATGCTCATATACTTCATCACTTAAAATGATAATATCTCGGTTGGCAACTAGCTTCTCCAACTCCTTCATATCCTGATCGTTCAAAACACTACCTGTAGGGTTATGAGGAGTATTTAATATGATCATTTTTGTTTTGAAGGAAATCAATCGCTTTACTTCATCCCAATTAATTTTGTAATCAGGTGCATTCAAGGTAACATATTTGGGAACACCCTTGCTAAGTAAAATTGAAGGAACATAGGAATCGTAAGCCGGTTCAAAAATAATGACCTCATCCTTTTCCTTAATAATAGCAGTAATTGCTGTATAAATTGCTTGTGTAGCTCCAGCTGTAATTATGACTTCTTTATCAGCATCATATTTTGCTCCGTATAAATTTTCAACTTTCTCAACAATTCTTTCTTTGAGACCAATATACCCGGGCATAGGTGCATATTGATTGTGCCCTTCTTTCATGTATTTATTAACCAGAGCAATTAATTCCTTTGGACAATTAAAGTCTGGAAAGCCTTGTGACAAATTGATTGCGTTTTCCTCATTTGCCAGCCTCGACATGGTTGCAAATATACTCTCAGATATACCGTGCAATTTGCTAGACAAATTTCCTTGTAGTTTTACCATATAATGTTTTGAGTAGACCCTATTTCACCATTTCTTCAACAATGGGTCTGAGAATTAATTAATCAAAAATAAGAAATTGTTATTTCTCATTTAAATTCTGTTCAAGATAATTGCAAAAAAAAAGATTTAACTTTCTAGATAGAAGCTACTAACTAAAACAAAAACAGCCGTTAACAAAATAATTAACAGCTGTTTTAATATATTAATTTTTGATGATTTAAATGAACTTCATTGTTCTTTCAATAAAGTCATTCAAATCCTTTCCTTTAAGAATATTTTTAGATAAACGGGCTAAATCAACTAATTGACCAGCAATTTTCTTTTTCTCATCTTCTTCAGCAGTATCAACAATTTTCTTTGCTAAGCTATGATTGGTATTAACAACCAGGTTATACATACTGGGCATTGCACCCATGCCAGGCATACCTCCACCCAACTTCGACATTTCACCCATTCTGCGCATAAACTCATCTTCAGTAATAACCACAGCTGCATCATCAGGAGAATGTGGTTCTGCTTTAACAATGATTTTATCATCATTGATCACACTTTTGAAAAGTTCAATAATCGAATCCTGATTTTCTTTTGAAAGCACAGATTCCTTCTCTTCTCCTTTATCAATTAATTCATCTACCGAGCCAGCATCAATTCTCTTGATTCTGGTTTTTTCCAACTTTTGTTCCAAT
>JABINZ010000232.1 GCA_018698135.1 Bacteroidota bacterium | reverse complement strand
TTGATCAATATGGATGCGCATCATCTGATTATAAATACGTTCGGGTTTATTTTTCTTCGCTGAAACCTACTATTGAGGATGTCCCTGAACTATGCGAGAACAGTGGTGTTTACACAATGAAAGCAGATATTAGCTCTGGCTATTGGTCGGGTCCCTCTATAAGTGGAGATTTATTCAACACCAATGTGTCTGGTAGTGGCGTGCACCAAATTCTGTATTGGGTTGGAAACTCTCGTTGCAAAAGCTACGACACAACCTACATTACCGTGAAACCAAAGCCCAATATTAAACTAAAAACCGAATATGGCATTAACAATTTTTGCAAAGAATATGGTTTAATTGAAATAACGCCAAAACCTGCAGGTGGCACATTAACAGGTCCTCTTTATCAAGATTATTTTTTCAATGCAGATACAAGTTTCGGCAGCTATTCATTTCTATATTCAATTACCGATACATCTTATTGTCAGGTGGATAGTGAAACCATCGTGTTAAACGTTGGTCAAACCGAATTAAAAATTGTCAATAACGATAGTTTTTGCCAATACAAAAGGATACAACTAAGTGCACACGACAGCTTTACTTCGGGCATTGAATGGATGGCAGATATTGGCTCAAATGGACACTTTTCCCCTAATTACTACGAGAAAAATGTAACTTATTTTCCGGATAGCAATGAATTATCACGAAAGTGGTTCAACATAAAAATTAAAACGACCGACACTATTTGCCTTACAGTTTGGGACTCTATGTTCATACGAATAATCGATTTACCTGAAGCTGATTTTGACAAAGATCCTGCTTATTACGACAGCTCACTTAATCAATATTTTGTTCAGTTTTACAACCGCAGTATTATTCCTGATGGTTATGTGGAATCCTATCTCTGGCATTTTGGTGAAGGAAAAACATCAACTGAAGAAAATCCATTACATGCCTATAATCGGAAAGATCAATTTACGGTGTCACTCCTTGTTATTACAAATTATGGCTGTCCTGATTCAACGACTAAATTTGATTTTGTGGATTTATTTCTGGCCAATCAAGAAATAACTAAAGGCAAAATAGAGCTATTTCCCAATCCATCAAGCAATTCCATAACACTTACATCCGATATTCAAATGCAGGAATTATCTTTATATAATTCTCTTGGAGAATTAATTGAGCAAGTTGATATCAAGGAATTCAATTATGTAATTAAAAGACAGCTCAGTGGTATGTATTATCTTAAAATAACTGACATCAATCATCATATCTATATGGAAAAAATCATTTTCAGATAAGATGAATAAATTCAAAAATATTTGATGTATTCTGAATTACATCTACAAAACTGAAAAAACAATTTGACAATATAAATCATGAAAAAATTACTTGTGGTATTCTGTATTTCAATCATTTCTTTCATGGGCATGCAGGAAGTAAATGCAGCCAGTATGTATGGAGGTGAAATTTCCTGGACTTGTGTTGGGCAAGATAGCTTTATTGTTAGCTTAACTGTTTACCGAGACTGTAATGGTGTACCAATGGGTTCAGCTCAAATTCCAATAAAATGCGCAACAACATCAGTCACTATTACCACTTTAAACATTTCAAAACCAACACCAATAGATATTACATCAACCTGTGGAGCCAGTTGCACCCGTTGTCAATCGTCAGGATGTTCTTTTCCTTATGGAATTGAGCAATATACCTACACCCAGCTTGTGGTTCTGACCAATGCAGGAAGTTGTTGTAAAGTACAATTGAGTTATAGTTATTGTTGTCGAAATTCAGCTGTAACAACTGGTATTACAGGTATGTTTTATATCGATGCCACTTTAGATCGCTGTCTCACTCCTTGTGATAATTCACCAACTTTTTCAAGTCCACCCATTACAATTATTTGCATCGGGCAGGATTTTGTATTTAACCACGGAGCTAGTGATGTCGGATATGGAGGAGCTTCAGCTGATTCATTAAGCTACGAATGGACTTCTCCCCTTTCAGCTTCAGGAACTGCCATTAACTACTCAGGCCAATACACCTATGAAAAGCCTACTTATTTTTGGGGTTTCCCTAATGCAAATTTACCCTTTCCACGTGGTTATCATCTGGATGCAGTTAATGGAAATATTGGTTTCCGACCTATGAAAATTGAGCAAACTGCCATGGTGCTGAAAATTAAACAGTGGCGGAAAATCAATGGAAATATGATTAATATTAGTGAGCAAACCAGAGATTATTCGTGCATTGTCATATCTTGTCCAAATAATAATTCACCAGTGCTTTCAGGGCCCTTTTCGCTGTCAACTTGTGGTGGCGATACGTTGAAGTTTACCATTACTACCAATGATTATGATACCAAGGATAGCTTACGTTTAAGTTATGACAACAGTATTGCAAACGCTATTTGGTCAGACAATAACTCCCAGGTAAAGCATCCAACCGGGATTCTAAAAATCCC
>JABINZ010000231.1 GCA_018698135.1 Bacteroidota bacterium | reverse complement strand
TAAAAATTCAGACAACGTTACAGTTGAGCCTTCTTTCAGGCAAATAACTTCCAATGAAATTGGGATTACCTACCAACACACAGAAAATTCGTTTGACGATTTTGAAAATCAGATTCTTTTGCCCTATAGCCAATCTCATAATGGTCCGTTTATTTCAAAGGCTGATGCAAATAACGATGGGCTGGAAGATTTTTTTGTTGGCGGAGCTGCAAATCAAAGTGGTGAACTTTATATCCAAAATTCTTCAGGGAAATTCAACAAACAAAACGGGCCTTGGAGTAATGATAATTTTTATGAAGACCTGGAATCCTTGTTTTTTGATTTTGATAATGATGGTGACCAGGATTTATATGTGGTTAGTGGCGGCAGTGAATTCCCGGCCGGCAACGAAATGTTTCAGGACAGATTGTATGCTAATGATGGGAAAGGCTATTTTAGTAAAACAACAAATGCATTGCCTCCCATTTTTACAAGCGGGCAAAGTGTAAAAGTTAATGATATTGATAAAGATGGTGATCTGGATATTTTTATTGGTGGAAGAATTGTTCCCGATAAATATCCATATAGCCCTAATTCACATATATTGCTAAATGAAGAAGGGAAATTTATAGATGTTACCAGCAAGAATGCTCCTGATTTAGAGCAAATTGGAATGGTTACAGACGCAATTTTTATGGATTACGACCAGGATGGGGATGATGATTTAATAACTGTTGGAGAATGGACTTCCATTCAATTCCTGGAAAATAAAAATGGGGTATTCGAAAAGATTTCTGTTTCGGGTCTGGAAAATTCTGTAGGACTTTGGTTTAGCATTGCAGCCAATGATTTTGATAATGATGGAGACTTGGATTTATTCGCCGGAAATTTAGGATTAAATTCTAAATATCACGTAGGCAATGGAAAATCCTTTCATATTTATTGCGATGATTTTGACCAATCGGGAACTTTTGATGTTGTACTTTCCAATTCATACAAAAACGAACTTGTCCCCGTAAGAGGCCGTGAATGCTCTTCTCAACAAATGCCTTTTATCGTTGAAAAATTTCCTAGTTTTCAATCTTTTGCAGAAGCTAGTCTTATTGATATATATGGCAAGGAAGAATTAGATAGTGCACTTCATTACGAAGCTGACTTATTGGAAAGTGTATTTATAGAGAATCAAGGTAATGGTAAATTTGAAATTAAAAAATTGCCAATTGAAGCTCAATTTTCTCCAATTCAAGACTTTGAATTTTTAGATATTGATAAAGATGGGGTAAATGAAATCTTATCAGTTGGCAACATTTATAATACAGAGGTTGAAACCTCCAGATTAGATGCGTCCTATGGATGCGTCCTTAAATACGGGGAAGATAAATTTTCTATCATAAACTCAAAATTATCCGGGCTTAGCAGCAAGGGTGATGCCAGAGATATTTGTGTAATAAAAAAAGGAAATAATCTGCTATTATTGGTAGCCCGTAACAATGAGGCACTAAATATTTTTGAATTATAAGATGAATAATATGAAAAAGGAGTTAATATATTTCTGTTCCTGGTTTTTATGCATGTTATTTCCTGTTATTCTGAATGCACATGAATATAAAGCTACTTTTACAGATGTAGCCCAACAAGCCGGGTTGATTTCCGGTATACATTTGGTGATTATACCTATGAGAATATTCAGGAAAGTAAGGGTTCCGAGATAACAGTATTGGACTTCAACGGTGACCATCACCTTGATTTATATATCCTGAATGGGACTTACATTAAAGGCATATATGATATTGAAGGATAAGTGTTTAAAGGTACTCACAAAGTTTTTATAATAAATTTATAAAAAGATCTATAACATTTTTAGATTACTGCTATGAAAATTACACATGCTTTTTTATTATTGGGACTCTATTCCTTCCTTCTAATTAGTTGCGGAAATATTCAAAATAAAAGCAAGCAAAAAGCATTGGATATGATAACAATCAGAACCCTTGGTCTTGCATATCTTGAAGAGAACAAACTGGAAGAGGCAGAAGCAGAGTTTCTTAAGCTTATCGATATTGCACCAAAAGAAAAACTTGGTTATGCTAATTTAGGACTAGTTTACTTGAGAATGGGTAAATATCAGGAAGCAGAAGAACGGATTAGAAAAGCTATTAGAATTGAGCCTAAAGATCCAGATATCAGGTTAATTTTGGCTAAAGTGCATCAAATGAACAGTGATAGGGAAAGTTCTATTTCAGAACTTAAAGAATCACTTCGAATTTCCCCGGGGCATATAAAAACATTGTATAATCTTTCTGAGCTTTATTCAACAGAATCAGATGAAGAATCGCAAAAACAGGGGGAAGAGTACACTGTGAAAGTTGTTGAAAATGCACCTGATAATATAGTGCCACGCCTTAATTTAATCGAAATTCTGATTCGAAAGGGTAATTCTGATCAGGCATTGGAGCAGATAGAAGAAATAAGCAAACTATTTCCTGAATTTCCGAAAGAAGCAATTGAGTATTACGACAATACACTCAGAGCTCTGCAATTATCAGACAATGATAAGGCAATTACCTCATTCAGAATATTTCATAATTATTTAAAGGTTACGTCTCCTTATCAGTCTGGCATTCTCGAATTGAAGGGACCAGGAGGCTCCCTGATCGGATTCCCCGTGATTACTTTTGATCAACAAACTTCCTCTCAATTTAATGAATGGGAGTCGGTTCTTGATGCCATCAAATTTACTGATATTACTACCTCTTCAGGTTTGGATATAATTCCTTCATCAAAAACTGGAGAAAATGTTGCACATGTTACCGTATGCGACTATGACGGAGATGGAGATATGGATATTTATGCGGGTAGTTTTGATTCTCAATCCGCAACTTATGAACATTTTTTATTCAGAAATGATATGGGGAAATTTGTGGATGTTTCAAATGAAGCCGGTATTCGACATTCAGGGATTGAATCCTCTGCTATTTTTGCTGATTATGATAACGATGGATATATTGACCTGTATATTTCAAAAGAGGGATTAAATATCTTATATAAAAATGCAGGTGACGGTACTTTTAGTAATGTTACCAATGATGCAAAACTTGATATCGAAACGGAAGGTATTATGTCTTTGTTTTTTGATTTAGACCACGATGGAGACCTGGATTTATTTGAAGCTACTTCTTCGTCAAATGTGCTTTTTCGGAATAATTCGGATGGATCATTTTTGGAGAAAACTGAGAAAATGAACTTAGATGGAGGAAATTCCTTAACAAGAGATGCAGCATTTGGCGATTTTGATAATGATGGTGATATTGACCTTTTTATTGTTAATGAAAATTCAAGCAACATTTTTTATTCAAATCAGAGACAAGGGGTTTTTAAGGATAAAACCAGTGAGTTTAATTTGAAGCCGGGAGGCTCAAGTGCAGTAACCGTTGGTGACTATGATAATGATGGATTTTTAGACATTTTTGTCACTTCATTTAATGGTGGAGGTCATATTTTATACAATAATCAAGGTAACGGTAAATTTGAAAAAGCTGATAAATCAGAAGAAATTTTCCTTATTCTTCAAAACTTGAAAGGGTATGACACCTCATTTTTAGATTTCGATAATGATGGATTCCTTGATCTTTTTGTAGTTGGAGAATCAACAAAAAAAGAGGGTAAGGGGGTATTTTTATTTCATAACGAAGGAGATGGGAATTTTAATGATGTTTCAGATTTATTACCGCAAGATTTAAAATCAGGAAAGCAAATTGCAATTCTTGATTATAATGAGGATGGTGATGAAGATATTGTTGTTGCGGGATTGAATGGTGGGGTTCGTTTGTTGCGGAATGATGGTGGAAACATAAATCATTTCGTTAATATGAAATTGGTGGGATTGCGTACAGGCAGTGCAAAAAATAACTTTTTTGGTATTGGTGCAAAAGTAGAAATCAGGGCAGGAGACTTGTATCAAACAAAAGTTGTAAACGAACCCAATATTCATTTTGGAATTGGTTTCCGCGAAAAGGCTGACGTGATACGCATTACATGGACAAATGGAGTCCCACAAAATATATTTTTCCCCGTTTCCGATCAGGACCTCATTGAGAAACAAATACTAAAAGGATCATGCCCATTTTTATATACATGGAATGGGGAAGAATATGTCTTTGTAAAAGATATAATGTGGAGGAGCGCTCTCGGAATGCCGCTTGGTATTATGGGAGGCACCACAACCTATGGTTTCGCTGATGCATCAGATGATTATATTAAAATACCAGGTGAAAATCTGAAAGAAAAAAACGGATTCTACTCCATTCAAATAACATCGGAATTATGGGAAACCATTTATTTTGATAAAGTCAGATTAATGGCCGTTGACCATCCTGATTCAATAGAAGTTTTTGTTGATGAAGAATTTTCACCTCCTCCTTTCCCCGAATATAAAATTTACACTGTTAACGGTAAACAGGTTCCTGTTTCAGCAGTTGACCATAATGGAACAGACATACTTCCTCTGATTTTGGAAAAAGATGATAAGTATATCGCCAATTTTCAGTTGGAAAAATATCAGGGCATAACTGAAATGAAAGACCTGATTCTGGATTTTGGGAAGGTAAATCCGTTAGAAGACTTTTATCTGTTTCTAACAGGTTGGATCTTCCCCACAGATGCTAGTATAAATGTTGCACTTTCACAATCGTCTTCCATAAATGTTGCTTCGCCTTCAATAGAAGTAATCAATAAAAATGGCCATTGGGAAACTGTTGTTGATCGGTTTGGATTCCCCATGGGAAAAGATAAAACAGTAATAGTCAACTTAACAGGTAAGTTTCTTTCCGACGACCATCGCATTCGTATTCGTACAAATATGGAATTGTACTGGAATCAAATCTTCTATTCACCGTGTAATTCCACAGCTCCCATTAAATCAACCGAAATGAAACCTGTTTATGCTGATATCCATTACAGAGGATTTTCCCGTAGTTTCAGAAAAGGAGGAAGGTATGGACCTCATTGGTTCGATTATTCAGATGTTTCGAAGGAGCCTAAATGGATCGACCTTGAGGGAGATTATACCCGATATGGAGATGTACTGCCTCTTCTTACTGAAGCTGATGATAAATACATTATCTCCAATGCAGGTGATGAAACATCTATTAAATTTGATGCAAATACATTGTCGGATTTGCCAAAAGGTTGGAAAAGGGATTTTATGATCCAAAGTGTAGGTTGGGTAAAAGATGGGGACCTTAATACTGCATCGGGTAAAACAGTATTACCTCTTCCTTTTCACGGAATGGTCAACTATCCTCCAGGAATTAAAGATCCTTATCCGTCAGACTCTGCACATCATATTTATTATCATAATTATAACACAAGAAAGGTTACAACAGAAAAACATTTAAGCGTAATTAAGGACATTAATTAGGGATGTGGAAGATTTGAGATATTTTACCACCTGAGTTTCTTTGTTACGATATAGTAAATTACAATAAATTTTACTATTTAGCCAATTGGGAAATATTTCATTCGATATTCTTTTGATGTCATTTTGGTATATTTCTTAAAAGCCCTGTAAAAGCGGATGATATCGTCATAACCAGTCGCAAAACCAACTTCCTGTATACTTATATTTCGTTCACCTAAAAACTGGCATACTTTATCCATTTTTATCTTTAGTACATATTTCCCTGGGAAAATTCCCAGTTCTTGTTTAAATATTTATCGGAAATGACTCCCCTGTTTTTACGATCTTATTCATAGAACGGGTAATTTAAAATACTATAAACGACACAACTTCTATACAATAAAATAACAACTTTTATTAATGGTCTAATTCAACTACTTATTATAAGAAAGAAATTTACCCCTATTATGTATGATTATTACTTTAATATCCAATCCTGTACTAATTGGTGAAAGATTATTGCACCATCTAAGTTGACTTTTTATATTAATTTTAATTATTCATAAATTAAATTTTTGATGACTTTGATCTACTATTTTCATAGATTAGTTTTAGTTTGGTTAGTTAGAAATTTCAGGGAGCAATGGCTCCCTGATTTTCTATAATGCATATTGTTCAATTATTTAACTTTGTAAATTTCGATTATGAAACGTCAATGATTTTAGAATTATTAAACACAAAAAATAATGATTATAAAATCATGGTAAGTTCCATACGTTGCAATTAAAAATATAAAATTATAAACGGATGAAATGGAAATTAATAATTAGCATTCTTTTAGTTAGTTTCTTATTTAGCTGTAAAAACCAAATCGAGGTTCTACTTCAAAAAGAGGAAAAATCTATTTCTGTTGAACCGACAGAATTTGAATTTTCTGAAATTGCCTCGGGAACAATTCATTTCGAGTATTGCATTGAATCAGGGTTTATGGGGGAGTTGGTTTTACAAAATCAAGATGAAATCGTTTTCGAATATCAAATCAACACCAATATAAAACTTTATCCCATAAATAATGAAATAGCAAAATGGCAACAAATTTCTGTTTCCTGGAATTTAGAGAGCTCAAGTTTATCTGTTTTTATTAATGAACAACTTCAAACGACCCGATTAGTTAATTCAGAAAAAATTACTTCAATTAATAAACTCATCATTAAGCCGCGAAAAAGTGATAGTAAAAATAAAATTAGAATTCGAAATGTAACATACACCGGGGAAAATTATCAACTACCAGAACGATTGAAGATAGTTGCTTTTGGCAATTCTACAACAGCATTTCGAAATACAATTACAGGTGTTTATTCCCAACGACTTTCCGAACTTTTGTTAGAAGAAGGAATTCCAAATGTGGTTTTTAATGAAGGGATTGGAGGGAGTCATACCGGCTATTTGAGTGACAATAATCGCCATCGGGTTAAACACGCCCTTGACCGCTTGGAGTCACATGTTTTGGTTCATCAGCCAGACATTACCATTATTTGTTTTGGTATTAACGACAGTTGGTTTGATGGTAATAATGATAAACCGAGAATCCCGATATTTGAATTTGAAAAAAATCTAAAATATATAATGGATACCCTTCAGAAAGCGGGAAGTCAAATAATACTTATGACTCCAAAT
>JABINZ010000230.1 GCA_018698135.1 Bacteroidota bacterium | reverse complement strand
TGTGGAAAGTATTTAAATCCAATGCTAATTGAAAACTTCCAACCAATTAATGAAAGCAAAATAATTAGTACAAATATGAATATTTTAGCAACTGATTTTCCTACTTTCCTTTCTTCTAACTCTAATTTTTTATTATTATAAGTTCTATAATTTCCAGACTTAATAATCTCAGTTAAAATATCATAATCTTCATTAAGTTGTTCTAATCGATTGTCAATAATTTTTTGCTCTTGCCGATATTCAGAATCAAGACCTATTTTTTTCTTCTGAAATTCATGATATTTTAGGAAAAGAGATACAATTTCTTCATCCAAAAAATATTTAATCTCTGGATCAAACGATGTATTGCCAGGCTGATACTGAATCTCTTTCATAAATGTACGCTAACTATCAACTATACAATAGCACATAGTTTTTGAAATATAGTGGCTTTGTGCTAATATAGTCACTATTCAAATATAGCTAATTTAGATATTTGTTTTCTGATGGAAAGTGTTGATGAATATTATTGGTTAGAAGTACAAAATGCAATGTTCTAATAATGCTTTAAACAAGGGCAGTTTTAAAAGTTATAAACTTAATGCTATTGCTATTTGAATTGAAATTGACTCTAAAACTGAAAATATATGAAGGGCTGTACATCAGCTGATTTGGCTTGGTAACAAACAAATACAACTAAAATTACAATGGCTAGCTTAGCCCAAACAGGTGTTGCCTTAAACCAATTGATGTATTTGCTTTTGAAAGTAGTTGGTAGCCAATGAATAATATAGGCAGCTATCATTAAAGCAAATACTTGCCAATAGCTCACAAAAATTGTTGGTATTAATGCCCAGGAGTAACTACTGAAAATTTGAACAAGCATTTGTTGAACAATAATCATTTCTTTTGCTCTGAAGAATATCCATGCAAAACTGACCAGATTAAACGTGATAAATACAGATAATAAGTGGCTGAAATATTTCTTTCTTGTTTTCTTGGGAACATAGCCTGTCCAAAAACGATGTAAAACCAATGCCAGTCCATGGATTCCTCCCCATATTAAATATCGCCAGGCAGCACCATGCCACAAACCTGTTAATAAAAAAGTTATTAGTCCAGCAAAAAGATATATGTAGTACTCTGTTTTTATACCTAAGTATTTTTGGGATTTGAGTACTCTAGAAACCTTAAAAGCTATTGGTAAAAATAAATAATCTCTAAACCACATGGTTAGTGAAATATGCCAGCGTTTCCAAAAGTCTGTAATATTCTCTGCCTTATATGGTGAATTAAAGTTTAAGGGCAATCTGAATCCAAGTAATAGTGCTACACCAATAGCTACATCGGTATAACCAGAAAAGTCACAATAAATTTGAATACCAAAACCATAAACAGCCATGAGGTTTTCAAATCCAGTAAAAGATAGGGGAGCATCAAAAACACGTTCAACAAAATTGTAAGATATATAATCAGAAATGATCATTTTCTTCATCAATCCGTTCAATATCAGGAATAAGGCAAAATTGACTTCATCTTTTGTCAACTGATATTTCTTATACAATTGAGGGATAAATTCAGATGCACGTACAATAGGGCCAGCAACCAACTGAGGAAAGAAGGTAACATAAAAGCCATATTCCAGTATGTTTTTAACAGGTTTCAACTTTCCCTTCGAGATGTCTAATACATAGCTTAAACTCTGGAAAGTATAAAAGGATATTCCTACAGGTATTATGAATTTGGTCACGTCAAATGAAGTGCCCAGCCCATTATTTGCCCATTGAGCTGCAATATTAATTACTTTGAAATTAGTATTCAATACTAAATTCACAATATCAACAAAGAACTCGGTGTATTTGAAATAAGCCAGAATTCCAAGATTCAATATTATACTTATGGCTACCCATAATTTTTTTAACTGTCTGGTTTTGGCTTTATAGGTGAGATTGCCAATATTATAGTCTAATACAGTTGTAAATAAAAGCAAAATGAAAAAATGCCCACCTGATTTCCAATAGAAAAATAAACTGATAGCAAACAAATAAGTGCTTCTGAACAGCTTTTTATTGTAAACAAGGGCAAAAATGCTAAAAACAATGAAAAAGAATATCCAGAAATACATCTGCGTAAACAGCAAAGGGCTGTCTCCAGAATAAAGGAATATGTTTTTCAGTTTCTCCATTTAGTTGGCCATCCGATTTAAATTGAATGAATCATAACTTTTCAAAAAAGCATTGAATAATAAATCTCCCTGTAGTTTGTAACCTGCTTTTGTAAAATGCAGCTTATCTCTGTTGGCTAAACCTTTTGCATACCAGTAATTTATCGAATTTTGTCCTCCCATTATTTCATAGAAATCCCATACTGCTGCATGGTGTTTCTTGGCTAATATTTTAATTTGATCTCTGGCTTTTGATGTATTGTAATTGGGGTATCTGCGACTCCGATAACTGTCTCCGGGCACCGTAAGTAACAGGGCTGCATCTGGTAAAACTTCCCGAATACGTGAAATCAAGGTGTCGTAATTTGCATAAAAATTCGCTGAATTAAAATTTCGCATATAGGCATCATTGGTTCCTAATGAAATAATCATCCAGTCGGGATTCAAAGCTTTTAATTGATTTTGCAGCAAATAGCATTTGTTAAATGATCGCGTTTCAGCTCCATTTACACCTACCGAGCTATACACTATACCCGGGTCGTTACTTTCGAAACTTATTCCATGAAACACAAAAGGTGCTTTGATACTATCTAATCTGGTGAATCGAAGATCGACCCGATTTAATTCGTGCTTAAATTCAATTTCGGTGAGGCCCTGATCATAATGATAGGTTCGTGAAACAGGTCCCTCATAATTTAGCACTTCAATATCATAATAGACTTCCTGCAAATTATGAAAAATGCGGATTTTGTTAAATGAATAAGGTAAATAATCGCCTTCAGCAGCTTTGATTGTTAATGTGGAAATAGAATCTGAACTTTTAATGTTGATTCCTGCAATGCCTAAGGCACATCCATATCCTTTCGTCACAATTCTACACCTTTCCCATTGGGTGGTGGTTTCTACTTTAAAATCAGGCGGATTGTTCGTTTTTGCTGCTCTGAAAGGAAAAAGAAATCCTCTTGCGCTTATACCGTCTTTATTCAGGGTTTGAATTCGATTACGCATTTGACCGGGAAAATAATCAGCCTGAATATGCGAATCTCCTATATGCAAAATATGGATTAATTGATCTCCCTGCAAAACCAACTTATTTGTTTTCTCAAAAAATCGATCATAGTATTGTTTGGCATTTCCTTCATATTCCAAAATATTTTTATCATAATGGATAAAATTATAATAATCTATTTCAAGCGGATAATCCTGAGCCGATCCTTTGGCAAAAAGGATGAGAATAAATAGCAGTGTATATAATATATTAGTTCTTAATTTCAATTTTCTGTACTTTCTTGTTGTTTAGGCTATCTGTTTGGACTTTTGTTTTGGTCTGTTCCGGATGTTGACGAACATAGTCATCGTATTCAGTAATCAGGGCATCGTAAAACATTTCTCCAATGATTCTTGCACCAGCTGGATTAAAATGAGTGAAATCTTTTTGTGCTAATGAAGGTTCTGCCATCACCCACGATGGCATGGAATTTTTTCCACCCATGGCTTCAAACATATCCCAAAATGCACATCCTGATCTGAATGCAGCATTCTTCTGTGCATTTCTGATCTTTTCAATGTTTGGGTAGGATTCATATCCATCTCCAACTTCTCGTTTTCTCGACATATCAGATATGCCAATGACGATTATACACAAGTCGGGATCAAGCTTTTTAAGAGATTTCAGATTTTTGTAAAACCAATTCTCATAAAACCCATAATCTTCCAACACATTGGGCACTACATTAACACCATATTCTAGCAACAATAGTTTGACATTCATTTCTTTAAAGAAACGGCTCAAAGCGCTTAAGCTGGTGCGGTTGAAATCAACTCCAGAACTGCCTCGCATGGCAACATTATCGACTATTATTCCATGTGTTTTATCCAACGACATGGCATAAATATCAGGACTGTCTTTTCCCTTCATGCGAATGAAAAGAGGTTTGGTATTATCCGCAATATCCCAGCTTAAATATTTAACACTGGTTGTAGGAGGGAGGCTGTCTTTTATAATGATTTCGCCTTCTTTATCTTCCAGTTTAATGGAAACACCACTTTTGTTGTTATTGTACAGAAGTTTAAACTGTGTGTAGTTTCGGGTTAGAGCGTAAGTAAGGTTAGATGGACTTAGTTTAATCCATGATTCATAATCGATACTATCATTTTGGATGGAATCTTTTTCGAAAGGCGCAAAACGACTGAATGAAAGCATGGGGCCATAAACGTTCCCTATTACATTCGTATCTCTTCGACCAAAAACTGTATATCGTTTCCAGTTATTTGAAACGTCCCTATGTACAGATGCAGTATGAACAATGTCTTTTACGGCTAACATGCCTGAACCTCCACCACCAAATTTGCTTTGTAAGCGATATCTGATATAGGACGTAATACGATCTCCTTCCAATTGCGAATCGCCATAATGAATGATCCTGATTAACTTTTTGTCTGCCTGAAGTTTTCTTAATTGTATTAGAAAAGGATATAAAACACTTCGGTCGTTGGCTGGAAATTGTAAACGATGAAGTAGGGCTCTCATTTCTTGGGTAAGCATGGTATCGATAGCATGGCTATAGGGGTCAATGGAGTCGGTGGGTATTGATTCAGTTATCAGCGTATCCGAAATTGGCGTATTTATTAAGGCAGATATATCAGCATATTCAACCTTTTCAGGATTTAATATTTGATTTAATGTCAGAAATTTTAATTTGTATTCCTTACCCAGAGGCAATCCTTTTTCAGGAAATACCGAAGCCAGTATTAATAACAACACCAATACGATGCTCATAAAAATAAGGATTTTATAGGGCTTCATTTTCCAACTTATTTTTTAGGAATTTTCAGTTTTTGCCCGGGTTTTAGGCTTTTACTATTACTGATATTATTGAGTTTGATAATATCCTGATCGCTAACGCCCGGGAATTTTTTGGCTATTGTCCAGATATTATCTCCTGATTTAACCGTGTAGTAAACATATTCTCCTGTGGTTGTTTTGGCACTACTTGTTGGAGGTTTTGTCGTGGTTGAACTGCCCTGTTTTTGTGTAAATGAATTGGTATTTATGTTTTCATATTTTGAAGCAACTGAACTGGGTTTGTAAATAACCAGTTTTTGCCCTGGTTTAATCAGGTTTCCCCTGATGTTATTCCAATTGCGGATGTTACTGATTGACACATCATACCAATCTGCAATGAAACCCAGATTATCGCCCGATTTTACTTTGTAATATAAGGCCGTTGAATTGGCTGGTGGGCCATAAGATGCATAGGTGGTAGCTGGCTTGGAGACCGGTTTGCTTAGACTAGACGGAGCTCTTTCGGCTGTACGATACAAGGAATCTTCAAAACTCAGAAAAGTTGTTGCATAGGAAGCAGGAAGGCGCAAGGGATAGGCTTTGTTTTTGGCCGAAATCACGTTCAGCTTATATTGTGGATTCAAATCATTAATAAGTTCTAAAGGGAGTCCCAGAACCGTAGCAACATCCTTTAATTTTATGTCGTTCTGAATCATGATGGTATCTGTAAAAACAGGTAAATCTATTTTGATCGGAGCCATGCCATGATCCTGATAATGATGCATTAAATAGGAGGCAGCAACATAAAGTGGTACGTAAGAGCGTGTTTCGCGTGGTAAATAATAGTATAATTCCCAGAAGTTTGTTTTTCCTTTTGACCGTCTGATGGCTTTATTAACATTACCGGGTCCACAATTGTAGGCGGCCATTGCCAATGTCCAATCTCCATATAATTCGTATAAATCGGTTAAAAACTGGGCTGCTGCATGGCTTGCTTTTAAAGGATCCATTCGCTCATCTACATAGCTGTTTATTTCAAGTTTGTATATTTTTCCTGTGGTATACATAAACTGCCAAACACCTGTTGCTCCAGCCCGACTTACAGCTCGTGGGTTTAATGCTGATTCGACCAAAGCCAAGTATTTAAATTCCAGAGGGATATTGTATTGAGCAAATACTTCTTCAAAAAGTGGAAAGTAATAATCGGATAAGCCAATCATAGCTTGAATAAACTCGGTTTTGTTTCGGGTATAATATTCAATGTATTTACGAACCTGATCGTTATAGGGCAAGTCAATAACAGATTCTATTTTGGATAAACGATAGGCTAAAAGAGAGTCACTTATTTCGACTGGATTTGGTACTGATTTCTGTGTTTGGTTCAGCTTCAATGCCTGATTGACATAATAGGTGTTGGCTAAACTGTCCAGATTTTCTAATAATTGGGATTCAACTGGTTGATTTTTTAATTTAAGACTATCCTCCGTTGAGGCATGTAAAAAGATAGGAGAAAGAAGTATTAGATAGAGGATAACAAGTTTATTTATGCGCATTTGGCTTTTATTTCTATGTCTTGAAAAACGATGCAAAATAAGAAAAATTGCATCCAAATGGGCTTTAATATTAAGCTAAGTTCTGCTTTCTGTAATATAATACATCTTATTGTGTATGAGTAACGAAGCAATTGGCAATTTTAATGGTTCTATTATTCAGCAAAATGACTCAATCACTTTGATTCTTTTGAAATGATGCCATAATTTGAGAGGGGGATGTTAACGATTGCAAATCCCCTTGTAAGGGCAATATTCGCACTTCTTTTTATCTTCAGTTTGCCTGAACGATACATTTGGATTGAAGATATCTTGTAGTAGTAATTTTAAGTGCGATTCAAATTCACTTTGTAGAATCTCGATATTGTCAACGGAATTTTTCTTGTATTTAATGCTTTGTATTAATCGACTATCAAAATTATCAGTATGCATTTTACGGACATTATATATGCCTGGCTGAAATATTTGATCGGTATTATTAGTATTCAGTTTATAAATCAGGCTATATAAAATAGTTTGAAAAGCGGCTTTATTACGATTTCCTTTTTCAGCATCAAATAAGCTTTCAATATCGCCAAATACTTTCTCGTCTTTGCCCGTTTTGTAATCCAGTAAACGTAGCACATTGCCTTTTAGGTCAACACGGTCAATTATTCCAGATAAATTTACCTGATTGCTTTGCACGTCAAAAGTATAAGGTAAAACCGTTGACTTTGAATTCTTTTCAAGCGATACAATTTCAAATGGTGCATAAGCGTGATCAATCTTTAGGATATTTCGCACGTAGTTGTGTATCATGTTGCGGATCAGAATATTTTGTCCCTCAAATAGGAATTTTTTCTCATGGTTGCCATCTGGATTGAAAACGCGATTGAATGCAATTTCAACACTTTGATCGATTTCTTTTTTCAAAGGCTCAAAATCACTTGGCACTATTTGATATCGATTGTTAGTGTGGCAATAATTCTTATATAGAACTTCCATGCTATGATGCAGTATGTTACCAAACATGGCATGATCTATTTCTTCCTTGACTTCGTCTTTTTCATACAAATCAGATACATAGCGGAAATAGAATCGTAGAGAACAGTCGATGTAGGCATTCAGTGCAGAAGGACTAAGTCTTTTGTTGCCCTGAAAATTTGAAAGGTATCGGTTCAGTTGTTCAATAATTTTGTCTTCTTTCCAAATCTCAATCGGCTTTGTTTCTTCTTTTTTGATGTCATGAGCTAATATTTTTTCTGTGATTTCAAAATCGAAATCATATTTTAGCTGACTGATATAGCGACTGATTTCTCCCGAACCGGCAGATCCTGTTTCTGTATTGTAAATTAAAAAAACTTCATCAGCTTTTTGTAATAGTCGATAAAAATAATAGGCATAAAGTGCATCATCCAATTCATAGGTTGGTAATTCAAAAGCCCTTCGTAAATTATAGGGGATAAAGGAATGATCAAAAGTATTTTTAGGCCAATAACCTTCATTCATGCCCATAATAATGAGTTTCGAAAAATCCAGACAACGGGTTTCTAAACTTCCCATTACCTGAATGCCCTGCAAAGGTTCTCCACTAAATGGGAGCTTGGTGCTGTTAATTAGCTCTTTAATCAACCTGAAAAATAGTTTTTCATCCAGTTTAACAGCATATTTCTGAACCGTATTGCTTAAGCTTTTGAGTTCTTTGTGATAGGCATAAACAAATTCCTTTTCAACAGCTCCACTTAATTGGTAATAAATGAATTCGAGCAGTTGCATGAAATAGGTAAACTGATTTTCAAAAGATCGGTAATCGCTAAAGATATGTTTTGCCGACTCGAAAAGACTTGCAAGCTCTTTATCAGAAATATATACTTTGTTTTGAGCCGTTATTTTCTGAATTTTTTCGTTGATAGCCTTTGTATTCACACTATTTACGAGAGAATGTCGTAGAATAGACAGCACATCCGTGTAATAAAACATTAGATGATCGCCAGATACTTTCACATGCTTTTGTAATTCAGCTAATAAGTCCAGAAAGCTGGAAATACGTGTGTTTTTCATGGGATACCCCATGGTTACATTAACTCCTTTGTTATTCTCAGGAATAGATTGAAGTAGTGGGAATAGCAAATGCTCGGCTGCTAAAACAATGGCTGAAGAATCAATGTTCTCTTCCGGATTGAATGACTGAACAAGATTTCCAGCAGCTTTTGCCTGACCTACTTCGAGAGGTACACCAATCAATTCAATTTTTTTGTGATTGGGCTGAATGCAGGAAGCTGTTTTGAAGTCTTCAGCAGCTGGAAATTTATCCATCATTTCCATTAAATGTTCTCCTACCGGAAAGTTTTTCTTCTCTAGATAGTAAGCGTCAATATCCCAATAATACAGCGCTTTATTTTGCTTCTTTAAAAATTTGAATAATTGCTCTTCACTTTTGTTGAGGATATTAAATCCGGCAAAAACAATTTTTTTATAGGACGACTCTAAATTGAGTTGTTCCAGATTTTCACAAACATCTCGGTATATCATGCCCTCATAAGCTAAATTCTCACTTTTCAACGACTTGTTGAAGTCAGCATAAAGTTCATCCAGAATTTCCCACATGTGCAGGAATTTGCTTTTATGCTCAGAATTTTTACTTATTTGCACATTTTCCCAGAAAGTGCGCAAGGCATTTATTTGTTCATCGGTCAGATAATCGTAATGATTATCAATTATTTTTAATTCCTTTACCGTTCTGAAAATGTCTTTGGCATCAACCAAATACTTATCAACTTCGTTAAAATCCTTGATTAATAAATTTCCCCATGGGTAAAAATGCTCTGCATCTTCAATTTCAAAATATCTGGATTTCAATAATTTGCAATAGCTGTCATAAAGTTTAAATACAAGGCTGTATTTGTCAGCCAATTGCAATTTCGATTGAGATTGAATGAAAGCAGAGATGTCAAAAATATGAGGGGACCAAACTGGTTTGTCGATTATTTGGTTGAGGTAATGCCTAAAGAACAAACCAGCCCTTTTATTGGGAAACACAACAGCCACTTCTGAAAGATCGTTATTGAATTTCTGCAATAAGTGATTGGCTATTTCTTTCAGAAAAGGAGTTGACTTCATATACAATGTTACTAAAACAAGTTATAAGTTGGCCAGTTAAAAGTTAAAAGTTTTGAATGTAGCAAGAAAAAACCTTTGCCATCTTCGACTACGCTCAGATAAACAAAGGCTAGTTTAAATTGTTAATTGGTGAATTCGATATTTATTGAGTTTAAATCAATTTGTTTGCCCCATTCCCTGAAGGGTGCAAATTGATTTTCATTTTCCCTTAAGGGTTAAGGAGAAATGAAAATGTTAATGATCTGTATGAAACGTCATAGCGAGGAAGAATGACGAAGCTATCTCCCGATAAGGATAACGTTCCAAAGTTGTAGATTGACTGCTAGCCGTCAGGCAGGCTTTAATACATTCGCAATGACAAATCTCTATAATAAAAAAACCTTTGCCATCTTCGACTATGCTCAGATAAACAAAGGCTTATTTAAATTGACAACTTAAGTAATTGTCACATTATCGAATTAGCTATTAACACATTTCTAGAGCCTGCGCTAAATCAGCAATAATATCCTCTACATCTTCAATACCAACCGAAAAACGAACCAAATCATCGGTTATATGACCTGCTAAACGAGCTTCTTTGGTCATGGCTGCATGCGTCATTGAAGCGGGATGCTGAATTAGTGTTTCCACACCACCTAAGGAAACAGCCAGTATGGCTAGCTGAACATTATCCATTAGTTTTTTACCAGCATCAAGTCCTCCTTTAACACCAAAAGAAATCATGGTGCCAGGGCCATCCATTTGTTTTTCGACTAAATCTTTCTGATCGAATGAAGCTAGACCCGGGAATTTAATCCATTCAATTTTTGGGTGTTTTTCCAAATATTCTGCAATCTTAATGGCACTTTCCTGTGCTCTATCAATTCGCAATGAAAGTGTTTTAACACCTCGTTGTACCATAAATGCCTGATGAGGATCCATGTTGCAACCCATGTAAACCATGGTTTTGCGCAATTTTGCATATAAATCAGGATCTTTAGCGATTAAAGCACCGCCAACAATATCGGCATGTCCGTTGATAAATTTTGTTAGTGAATGTAAAGCAATGTCGGCTCCTAAACCCAATGGTCTTTGTAAATAAGGACTGCAGAATGTATTGTCAACACATACTAAAATATCGTGTTTGTGAGCTAAATCACAAGCTGCCTGAATATCTGTGATTTGAATGGTTGGATTGGCAGGAGTTTCCAAATAAAGCAATTTTGTATTGGGTCGGATATGCTTCTCAATTTCATCCATATCGGAAGTGTCAATAGCGCTATATTCGACACCGAATTTTGCAAAATGACTATCCAGTATGGCTAAACTAGGACCATAAACAGCACTGGTAATAATCATGTGTGAACCTTTTTCAAGCAAAGCCATGTATACGGTCGACACAGCTGCCATACCACTGCCCATTACAATCCCTCTGTAACCGTTTTCTAAATCGGCTAGTTTATCTTCAAGTGCATTAATGGTTGGATTACCAATACGGGTATAAATATAACCTTTATCACGTCCGGCAAAACAATCGGCACCGTGATCAGCACTTTTAAATGCAAATGTGGAAGTTTGATAAATAGGCGTTGTTGCGCTGCCGAATTGATCTTCGTAATCGCCAGAATGAATGAGCTTAGTGTTGAAACCTTTATTTTTTGTGTCCATAGATGGTGTTTTAACTTAAATCTAAAATGATTGAATATGATTTTCAAGTCGTGCAAATGTAGCAGAATATTATGAAAAGCAAAAGTGAATTGGAGTAGGAAACAGTCTATTGTTGAAGAACATGAGGAGATGATATCTGGTGACCATGCTCGTTCC
>JABINZ010000229.1 GCA_018698135.1 Bacteroidota bacterium | reverse complement strand
CAAATCAGAACAGTTTTGGGCTTCATCTAGTATCACAAAAGCACCATCAAGCGTTCTACCTCGCATAAATGCCAAAGGAGCCAGTTCAATAATCTTTCGATCAAGATAAAACTGCAGCTTTTCAGCCGGGATCATATCATCCAAAGCATCATATAACGGACGTAAATAAGGATCGATCTTTTCCCGCATATCTCCGGGCAAAAAACCAAGGCTTTCACCAGCTTCTACGGCTGGTCTTGTCAAAATAATTCGCCTGACCTCCTTACTTTTTAGTGCTTTAACTGCCAAAGCCACCGAAGTATATGTTTTTCCGGTTCCTGCTGGCCCAATTGCAAAAACAATTTCACTTTCTCTAACTGCTTTAATTAATTTATACTGTGTGGCAGTTCGGGCTCTAATTTTTTTATTATTTCGTCCATACAAAATCAGATTGTCATCCTCATTTTCAACATCAATCAGCTCAACACTTCCACCCAAAACTTCACGAATATGCTCCTCTGATAATTCAGTATGCTTTTCAGCAAAGTCAACTAATTGTTCAATTTTGTCCTCTATTTCTTTTGCTAATTCAAGTTCGGCAGTTACCTTTATTTCGTCTCCACGATTCACAATGGTCGCTAATGGAAAGGCATCTTCAATTATTTTGAATTTTTGATTATTGACACCAAAAAAATCAACCGGATTTTGTAATCCTACTTTTATTGTTATTTCTTTCAAATTCTGCTTTTTAGAATGATCAAAAATAAAATTAATTGCTGGCAATACCATTTTTATCAATCATTTATTTGGATTTTTGCATTGCATCAGGGATTATCTTGATACTATTATGGCCTTAATTACACTAACAACAGATCTTGGATATAGGGATTACTATGTCCCCATAGTCAAAGGATATATACACAGCAATATATCTCCTGTATCGTTAGTTGATATTACACATCTCATCAAACCATTCAATATTGCAGAAGCAGCTTATATTCTTAAAAATTGCTATAAAAATTTCCCAGATAACAGCATTCATTTAATTAATATTGAATCGAATATTGAAACCAATGATGATTATATCGTTGTATCCTATCATAAACAGTTTTTTATTGCAAAAGATAATGGTGTAATTTCTCTGGTAACAGATGGAAATGCTGATAAAATCGTTAAGCTTGAATTACCAAAACCTGAAGAAAAAATATTTCCTCTCCACTTCGTGCTTGCAAAGGCTGCCTGCAAATTGGTTAAGGATTATAAATTGAAAAATCTGGGAACCATAATTCCTGAAATGTATACCATCAGTGCAGTAAAACCACTACTCGAACAGAATATGATACGAGGAATGATTCTTTATGTAGATAATTATGGTAATGCAATAACCAATATCAATCGTTCCCATTTTGAACGCTATGGAAACGAAAGGAAAGCTATCATTTTTTTTAGCAGAAAAGAACAGGTCGACAATATCTCTTCACATTATTCTGATGTAGCAGAAGGAGATGCGCTTTGTTTATTTGGTTCTTCGGGTTTACTTGAAATAGCTATTAATAAAGGCAATGCAAGCAGACTTATTGGCTTGAATGAAAAGAGCCGCGTGTTAGTTGAATTTCAGGATATTGAATAAATGAACACTAGCATTGTTCATATGTGAATTATATATTGGGAAACACCTGCTATTTAGCGTAATCTTTTGAAACTAGTCAATTGCATTTACATGTGTTGAAGTAATCAAGCATTTCAATTGCATATCCTCAATGCATAGAAATTTATTAAATTTGAAAAACATACATATTCTCAAAGGCATTAGAACCTTCATGAAAAATGAAAAAATTCCTCTTTGTAGTATTAATTATTTTGTTCTACCAATCACTCTTTGCTCAATATGATAATTATTCAGCAGGAGCAAAAAGCAAAGCATTATCAGATGCTTCATTAACGTTTTCCAATCTTTGGGCTGTGTTTAACAACCAGGCTGCCATGGCCTTTTCGGATAATAAAGCTATTGGCGTTTTTGCTGAAAATAAGTTTGGATTGAAGGAATTAAACACAGGAGCTCTGGCATTTACATATCCTCTCGAAAAAGCAGGAGTTTTAGGATTAAGTATTTATTCGTTCAATCAATCGGTGCTGTTTTCCAGACAGAAATTTGGATTGGCCTATGCCTTAAAGCTGGGAAACAACTTCTCATCTGGTATGCAATTGAATTTAATACGAAGTTTCACAGCTGAGTATGGTAGCGCATTTAGTTTTTGTGGTGAGATAGGACTATATTTTAAAATGAATGAAAAAACTTCTTTGGGTGTGCATGTATTTAATCCAACATCATCTCGCTACAACAAATCAAATAACGAGCGAATTCCTACGCTAATGCGTATTGGCTTAGCCTATCAGATTAGTGAGAATTCAATTTTACTTGCTGAACTAGAAAATAGTTCCATAAACAGTTTCAATTTTAAAGGAGGATTAGTCTATCAAATTAGTGAAAGATTGAGCATGCAGGCAAGCGTAAAATCATATCCATTTGCAAGTGCCTTTGGTTTAGAAATATCTACAAAAAAAATCAATATCAATTTGGCTTTACAATTTCATCAAGTACTCGATATAAGTCCCGGTATTTCATTGGATCATTATTTTGAGAAGTAAGTATTTAATGCGTTGTTAAATAATCAGGTAATTGAACAGAATATCCCCTTATAAAAAACATTTCACAAAAGCATTAGTCTTTATAGTGATTTGCTTCTTATATCACCCCTCTTTTGCACAAACCAATCCCTACGAACACATTGAGAAAATCATTGAAAAGATAATTGAAAACAATGAAAATGAAATTGATTATTCAGAAATTGAGGATCAATTAATATCCATTATTGAGTCTCCCTTAAATCTGAACACAGTAGAGGTTGAACAATTGAATGAATTATTTTTTCTTAGCCAACAACAAATTCAAAGCATAATTGAATACAGAAAAAGCTATCATGGTTTCAAAAGTATATATGAACTTAAGGCGCTGGCTGATTTGGATAAAGAAACATTGGTGCTTCTCATTCCTTTTGTTTATGTTGGAGAATCAAAATATGCAGCCCGAAAATTTAAATTTTCAGACTTAAAATATAGCCGTAAAGAACTCATCTTGAAAACTGAATCAGTTTTGGAAGACCAACTTGGCTATTTGGACGAAGCAGTTCAAGATTCAGGAAAGTCATATTATCAAGGGAATTCATTCAAGTATTATACTCGCTATAATCAGTCCAATAGCTCAAAATATAGTTTGGGTATTACCATGGAGAAAGATGCAGGTGAAGAATTTTTCTCAGGAACACAAAAGCAGGGTTTCGATTTTTACTCAGCCCATTTATTTTTAAAAGATATAGGACCATTCTCGGCTATGGCCATCGGAGATTATTCTATCAATTTCGGTCAAGGATTAGCTTTCTATACGGGTTTTGGTTTTGGTAAAAGCCCGCTGGTAACTGATATTTATAAATCTTCAAAACGTCTTAATCCTTTCAAATCTGTAAACGAAAATAGCTTTTTAAGAGGTTTTGCCATACAAAGTCAATTAGGAAAATTCGAGCTCACAGCATTTTACTCCAATAAACGAATTGATGGAACAGTTCTGGAAAACGACACACTAACAAATGACGATCATATATTGACCTCATTTTACAACAGTGGATATCATCGAACAGATGCTGAACTTGAGAAGAAAAACAGCAATAGAGAGCAATTGCTAGGCTCTCATTTACTCGTTAACTTTGACAAATTAAAGCTTGGATTATCAGCAATCACGGGAAAATACAGTCACGAATTCGAACAAAAGCACATACCCTATCAATATTATGATTTTTCAGGATCTGATTTTTACAAGCTCAGTTTTGATTATGCTTTTGCATATAAATCCCTTTTTCTTTTTGGAGAAAGTGCCTTCGATGGAAATGCATTTGCCCATTTAACAGGAGCTCTGCTAAGTCTTGGGTCAGAAATTAATGCTGGAATCTTATACCGACATTATCCTCCAGCTTACAACACATTATATGCTAATGCATTTCGGGAATCAGGTGATGTGAATAATGAATCCGGATTATATTTTGCACTGAGTTTTTCGCCATTTTCAAATTGCAAGATCGACTTATACGTAGATCAGTTCAATTTCCCATGGATTGATTATCAACGAGATGTGCCCACCAAAGGCCATGAGTATTTAATGGACATGCATTATTCACCAAGCTATCGACTAAAACATAACCTTCGATTCAAATATCAAATTAAGGAAAAGAACTTAAGTGGAAATGAAGGGCAAATGAACACTGTAGTAGATGAAAGAAAACTGACAATGCGCTACGATTTCACCTACAATATTATGGGGCCTTTTGCCTTTAGAAGTCGGCTGGAATATTCCCAATTTGCTATGGAGAACACAAGCCGTGGAATATTGACTTTTCAGGATATAAGCTATGTGGCCTTAAATTATAAACTAAAATTAACTTTGAGATATGCCTTGTTTCATACAAATAACTATGATTCTCGCATTTATGTGTATGAAAACGATGTTCCGTCAACTTTTAGTATCTATTCTTTTTACGGACGTGGATCTCGATATTATGTGTTGTGTAAATATCAACTCAATTCAAAAAGCAGTGTATGGTTGAAAATTTCGCAAACAAAATATGTCGACAGGCAACAGATTGGAAGTGGATTAAATGAGATTACAGGAGATCACAAAACGGATGTCAGACTACTCCTAAAAGTAAAATTTTAACTACATGAAACGCCTCAAACTTAGCAGGAGGCTTTTTTCAATTTGCTCAAATTTACCATCAGCCAGAAACAGTTCTTTAATGTTCCTCAGAACTTTTTCTTTTTCCTCTTCATTAGGATAAAATCGGCTTTTCAGTGATAGTATAGTTTGAAGTCTTTCGTAGTCGTTGCAACTATTGAAACATTTTGAAGCTAATGCATATTTGTCGCGACCCACTTTATCAATTATCAATTTCTTCTCTCTGCTTGCTACATCAATATCAACATTAGCAGCATAAAGCATGGCAAAAGCTAAAAAATCTTCATATGTCCAACTTGCGGTATCAAAATCAGTCATTTCAGCAAAATTATCAGTGTTAGTATAAGGTCTTATTCTCTTGACAAATATATGCATTATTTGTATTTTCAATCAGATAATTTTTTCAACCAATTGCTAAAATTTCACTAATTATTTCAGTATTAGCCTACCTGAATTCCATTATATTTAGTAATTTTGTTATTTCCATCTAATCCATAATTTATGTTAAACATTGCATTATTCGGACCTCCAGGTGCTGGAAAAGGTACCCAATCTAAATTATTATTAGAAAAATATAATCTGGCTTATATTGCTACTGGAGATATTTTGCGAAAAGAAATTGCTGATGGTACCGAGCTCGGAAAAAAAGCAAAAGACATCATTGAAAAAGGGGGATTAGCTTCGGATGAGATTATCGTCCAAATCATTGAAAATAATATTAAATCAAACACACATCTAAACGGTTTTCTTTTTGATGGATTTCCCAGAACAATGGTTCAGGCCTATATTTTGGAAGGATTGCTTCTGAAGTTTAATGCTTCATTATCTTGCATGTTAAGTCTGGAAGTTCCTAAAGATCAATTGCTAAAACGTTTACTCGACCGTGCAAAAACGTCCAAAAGAAAAGATGATACACCTGATGTTATTAATTTCAGATTACAGGAATATGACAACAAAACAAGTCCTGTAGCTGATTTTTACAAAGAAAAAGAGGTGTACATTCCTATCAATGGGATAGGTGACGTTGATGAAGTTTTTGAACGCTTAAACACAGCGATTGATTCTGTTATTCAAGAATCGTGGTTAAATATTGTATTGTTTGGATATCCCGGAGCAGGAAAAGGAACTCAAGCTTTAGAAATTTCTAAGAAATACGATTTGGTTTATATTTCTACTGGTGAAATGCTACGCAATGAAGTGGCTAAGAAAACAGAAATTGGGAAAAAGGTTTTACCATTTATGGAAAAAGGATCCATTGTTCCTGATGAAATTGCCATCAAACTCATTGAGAATAAAATAAAGAATAATCCCAAAGCTCGAGGTTTTATATTTAAAGGCTACCCTCGCACTTTAGTACAAGCTTATATTTTAGATGGGATGTTACGGAAAATGAATTCTGGTGTTTCTTGTGTGGTTAGCCTCGAAGTATCAACGCTGGAGGCTATTAAACGTCTTTCGGCACGAGCCAAAACGAAGAATTCAAGGAAATACGACATGAACACCGATTTAATTGTTGATCGGCTTGAAGAGTTTGAAGAAGTTACACGACCCGTTGCCGATTATTATACCAAGCAAAATAAGTTTTTTAGTGTCAAAGCATATGGGAATGTTGATGAAATTTCCAAAAAGATGTTTGCTGAAATTGAAAAAGCAAGAAGAATTGTGCATTAGCAGATTTTATTTTTTGCTTTGAAACATAAGTTCTAAAGGACTTTACACAAATACTCAGCGGCTATATACTTTTTCTATTTCTTGATATTGATTAAGAGTAGTAATTATTATATTTGCTCAAAAAAGTAGACGTATGAAATTGTTCCTTAACCTTCTTTTTACTGCAGTTGCAATTGCACTAGCTATTTGGTTGTTTGTAATTATTCGTGAACCTATAAAGCTAAAAGCAGAGAATAAAATTAAGAAAGATGCTATTACAAAAAGGCTCGAAGATGTACGAACTGCCCAATTTGCCTATAAAGATTCCAAAGGAAAATATGCTAAAGACTGGGATACACTTATTTATGTGTGCAAATTCGATTCAATCCAAATTATTAAAACGATTGGAGATCCGGATGATACAACAAAAGTAACCCGCTATGACACCCTTTATGAAAGAATCGCTACACAATTCCCTGTGAATTTTGCCTTTGATTCATTGAGAATTATTCCCTATACAAGTGGAGCATTTTTCGAATTGGATGCAGGTGTAATTAACCAGAGAGGAGTTGATGTACACGTATTCCAGGTTTCAGACTCAAAACCATTTGATCCAGAACATCCGCTTATTTTAGGAGATATGACAGAAGTAAATACTTCTGGAAACTGGAAATAGAATGTATGAGGTTAATACAATAGAAGCCCCATCATTTCAGGAAAATAAAAATAAAGAATTATATATGTTCCTGCTACTTATGCAGGAACATCTTTTATTTTTAAGCTTTGATAAACGAGCTGGAAAATTTGTTCGTTTAAACCATTACACATTTCAAGAGCCAATAGTCAATATCAATCCTGACAAACTCAAAAGTGAAATAGAGGAATTAACAACAGATTCATCGAAAAAAATTCTGGCCATTAATAATTCCAAATGCAGCTTGGTACCATCAACATTCATGAAGCAAGATATTGCTCAGGATGTGCTGAAGCTCAATTTCAATATTTCCGCTGGTGAAGATTGTAAGTGGGATCAAATAACAAAAGCAGATTCCTATCTCGTTTATAGCAGAGGAAAAGAATACCAAAAAATAGCAGCCTTATTCCAGCCCGATATCAGTATCCATGCTAGCACTGCCCTTTTGAATGCTTTATT
>JABINZ010000228.1 GCA_018698135.1 Bacteroidota bacterium | reverse complement strand
ATCCATGCGCTCAGAATCATTTAATGGGCTATTGGTAATTATCCGTCTCATAACATCCGGCATCAATCTGTAAGAATTGCCCCTGATCATCATGAAGCTGCTATCGGTTTTATCCACTAATCCATTGCTAATTAATCTGCCATCTGGATTGAGATATTTCCTGTTTAGATAATGCTCATGTTGATCATTGCTGATCATTTTTAATATAGTATCCGAATTTGATTCGTTGCCGTCCAGCTCTTGTTTCACGAGATAGACTAGAATTACTGTTTCATTTTCATCCAATTGGTATTCGTCCACCATCTCATTTAAAGGAAAGTTTTGTTTTGTAATTTTCAACCTGATATCTATCAGATTTTTATGATCAATTACCTGTATAAGATCCTGTGCAGTTTGGACCTCGATATTTGCATTTAATTGTCTATCCTCATAATCATGCCATGATAATTCCTCAAGCTTTTTTAAATAGACCATCCAATCATTCAGATATTCTTTATTATTGGAATATGGTGAGGTCCTGTCATGTTCAATATCATCAGTTTCATCGAGTAATGCTTTTACAAAATCCCGATGAAATACAACTCCGTTTTCAAGCAGTGAATGGGAAGAGAAAGAAATAACAGGAGATTGATCCTCGATATGTAGCTTCTTTCTCGCTGCATTTCTTAAGGTTCGTTTTTCAGTATAAATAACTTTCTTTTCTAATAATCCAATAATGATTGGAAGTTTATTGAGGCATGTGGATTTTGGCGGATAAACCATTTTCAGCAAATCAATTGCATCCCAATAATTGCAGGAATTCTCAATCATATCATACCAGGCACTGGCAATTACAGGTAACTCATCTTCGGTGAGGTTAAACCTGTCGAAATCCTTACAATGAAGCAAAGTGTCAACCAATTTTGATATTTTTTTAGATTCAATAATTGTATCCGGATTGCAGATGAATTCCCCTAATTCATAAAATATTTGATGTGGTAATTTATTATTATTCAAATTATGTCTCCTTGATTTCCCTCTATATTAAGAAACCAACAAGACATATCATGTCGTTATGAGTATAATTTTATTGTTTTTTCTAAATGATCGATTATCAATTTTCTCAATTTCAACGGTTTCAGTACTTTCACCTCCTCCTGCCAGCCACTGATCCAGGTGATTAACTCAGGACTTAAACCAACATTCATGGTTAGAATTAGACTGCCATCATCCTCCTGATTAAAACTTTGACTGGCATGCCACTGTCTACCTTCAAGATGGTGTTTGATGGATTTAGAAAATTGTAATTTTACTTCTTTCTGTTCACCGGGAAATAAACCAAATTTGCCCTGCCAGAATTCGTCTTCATTGAAGGTGTGATTTTGTCCCTGAGGTTTTTCTAAAATTTTGATCGATTGAATTCTCTGTACTGCCAGCATTATATAACTGTGATGCCGCTGAATATAGGCAATGGTGTAGAGACCACCATTATAATTAACTATTTTTACCGGCTCAATATTATAAGATTTCATAGAATCAGATGATGGTTTGAAATAAGAGACTTTACAAACTTTTCTCTCGATGATTGCTTTAATGATGTTTTCAATTATTTCATTGTACGGACTATAATCAAAAAGTCCAGCTGAATATTGTTCAAAATATGATTCTGCCAATCCTTTCCTGGAGTCAAGAAAGACATTGCTTGGGACAATCTGTTCGATTTTTGAAAATAGCGATTCGATATCCTCTTCTAAAACTGTATTCCGAAATATCTTTAGATTTTCTTTTAGTGTGTGTGCGGCCAGATATTCATTTATACCTATGGGGATTGGAATAAAGTTTTTAAATCGTGTATCAAGATACCAGATATTTTCATTACCTTGTAGCTTATCTGAATGGATGGGGATGCCAGCCTCGGAAAGAGCAATAAAATCCCGTTGTAATGTTCGACGCGATATTTTATTTTCGAATTTATCTAATAATGTAGTAGTAGAAAGTTTCTCGCCTAAAGAAAGGATCTGAAGAATTCTTAGAAGCCTATTGATTTGAGAATTAAATTGCATAATCTATAATTTTCAATCCAAAGACTCAAATATTTCATCAAGCTCCTTTTGGTATGATTTTCTATTTTTTTTGGCTAAATCAATTTCATCATTTTTAGTTTTATCAATGTCATCTTCAGCAATATTTTTTTTTATTAAATTCGATCTATAAATATCAGTTTCGAAATATTTTAGCTTCGAATCTGAGACTTTTAATAGAGTTGCTAAGGCATTTAATTTTATAGAATTATTCATATTTTCACTATTTTTTTTATCCTCTGCGTGCTGTGATGTTATAGTAAATAATATAGCTAATATTGCTAATAATGAAAATATTGAATTTGTGATACCGAATGAGTCACCAAATAATGCCCTACTTTCTAAACTTGGATAAAATAATCCCACTAGAATAGGAGTTAATATCTGTGCTATTATTGCTAAAACAGCAATTAACAATATGAGTCTTTTCAATTCATTCTCCTTTTACATTTATTGTAGCGTTGTGCGTCTTCAAAAACGATTGGACAAAACAGTCCATACTTAAAGAGAGTACTTCAGGCCTGATTGACATGGTTGATAACCTTCTTTTTTGAAGCATGAATATGCTTTTCACGTCTGTGTTTATTGAGAGATGTACTGTTATCAATCCCATAGTAATTCCGATGACCAATATAATTCTCGTGCATTGCACTTTTTGCACCTACAGTTTTCTACATCTTCAAGTATAGTTTTATTCAATCTACATTTACACTTATTGCAACAGAAACTACTTTCATACAATACTTTGTCAAATTGACTTATCTTGATGTAAAATCT
>JABINZ010000227.1 GCA_018698135.1 Bacteroidota bacterium | reverse complement strand
GATTTCCTGATAGGTCAAAGATGAGAACTGAAAATCAAGTTTCTTCAATTGATGATTTCTGGCTACAATAGAATCGAAAATAACATCCTTAGCCATGTGAAATCTAATCTGTTCAAAATTGCCTTCTATATCAATTTCTCTTTTACTATCAACATTAAGCAGTTTATTAAACAATACTTTCTGTGTAACTAAAATATCCTTTAGCAACAAAAGATTATTTTCAAGATCAGCTAATTCCATTTTTATCCTAATTTCATCAACAGCTGATCCTTTTCCAGTTTCTATTTTAATCAATGCCAAGCTTTGAAAAGTTTGTAGAATTTCGATGTTATCAACCATAATGTTGATTGACTCACTTGTGTAATATAAATTGAAATAAGCTGAGTGAATATTGTAATACAATTCTGCTTTACTATCTTCAAACATCTCATATTTGGCTTTAGCTAATTGAACTGCACTGTTCCCTTTTGCTTTCAAGCTTCCAATCCAGGGAAACATCTGGCTGGCTGAAAACCGAAATTCCTGAGGGCCATTTCGTGTTTCAACTGGCTTTATAAAATAGGCAAATGCAAACTGAGGATCAGGTAGTGCTTTAACTTGAGGAACAATTTCCAAAGCAGCCATATACTCATTGAATTCAGCTTGTAAACCAGGATTATTTATCGCAGCATTTTCAAGGTATTTATTCAGAGCATCCTGCGCAGGCAATAGATTTACCACGAATAGCCCGAATATTATCAATACTAATTTTATGTAGTTCATGATTCAAATTGTTTTATTGATTCATTTTTTTTATAAAGGCTTTCCTGCCATATGCTATACAATACAGGAACAACAAAAATGGTTAATATGGCAATTAGCATCCCGCCAATTATTGGGATGGCCATAGGCACCATAATATCCGATCCTTTTCCAGTTGATGTGATTACAGGAAGTAATGCAATTATAGTTGTAGCTGTTGTCATAATGGCTGGGCGAACTCGCTTACTTCCAGCTTCCAAAACATTAGACCTGATTTCAGAAATACTTCCCGGTGGTTTTCTCTCAAAAATCTGCTTTAAATAAGTACTAATCAGTACTCCATCGTCTGTTGCAATTCCGAATAAGGCAATAAAGCCTACCCAAACAGCCACACTAAGATTTATATTATGTATTTGAAATAAATTTTGAAGCTCAATACCTGCAATGCTAAAATTCATAAACCAGGATTGTCCATATAACCATAACATGATAAATCCACCTGAAAAAGCGACAAAAATTCCCGAGAATATTAGCAATGCACCTGTAACCGAGCGAAACTGAAAATATAATATGAGGAAAATTAGAATTAAAGAAATAGGTATAACCATCAACAAACGTTTGGTTGCCCGTATTTGATTTTCATAGTTTCCAGTAAATTTATAATTTACACCAGCGGGAATTATTAATTCCCCTAATTCCATTTGTTCATCGAAATAGTCCTGTGCATTTTCAACTACATCTACTTCCGCATAATTGGGTTTTTTATCAAAAATAACATATCCAACTAAAAATGTATTTTCACTTTTTATCAATTGTGGCCCACGTGTATAGCTAATATCTGCTAATTCTCCCAAGGGGATTTGTGCTCCTGTTGGTGTTGGTATGAGGATTCTTTTCAAATCATCTGGATTGTCACGATATTCTCGTGCATATCTTACTCGAACAGCAAAACGTTCCCTCCCTTCTACTGTATTGGTTAGCTGCATGCCACCAATGGCACTACTCAATACCATTTGGATATCATAAATCGTTAAACCATATCGAGATAAATTATCTCGGTTCAGATTAATTTCCAGATAAGGTTTTCCAACCACTCTGTCAGCAAAAACAGATGATGGTTCAACACCCTCGACATGTTTTAACTGCTTTTCTAAATCATAACCAACTTTTTCTATCGACTCTAAATCCGGTCCAAATACTTTGATACCCATTGGGGCTCTCATACCCGTTTGGAGCATAACCAAGCGTGTTTGAATAGGCTGAAGTTTAGGTGCTGATGTTAATCCAGGAATTTTTGATTGTTTTCCAATTTCAGTCCAAATATCGTCTGGTGAATGAATGTGTTCTCGCCATTGACGAAAATATTCGCCTTTTTTACTCTCAATCAATTCGTCCTTATTGAAAAGCCTGAAATCATTTTCCTCAGGATCATATGTTTCTCCATTTGCCAACTCAAAAGCCCCTTCTTTATTTGTTTTAAATCGCAAACGCTTTCCATTTTCATCCATTATATACTCCGGCCGATAATTGATTACGTTTTCAAACATTGATGTAGGTGCAGGGTCAAGTGCAGAATTTACACGTCCCCATTTACCAACTACACTTTCAACTTCAGGAATGGAATTTACTTTTAAATCCAATAAGCGAATAACCTCAATATTTTCTTCAATTCCGGAATGTGGCATGGTAGTAGGCATTAGCAAAAAGGATCCCTCGTCCAGCGAAGGCATAAATTCTTTTCCAATACCCGGAAAGGTTTCTGTTAAAGAGCTAAATGATTTGCTATTTTTGATTCCGTTTGGTAAAAATCCAAATATTTTATCAACTCCCTGCCAACTTATTATTCCAAAAAATAATACTATGATTGGAATGCTCAAGAATCTCCCTTTATTTCGAAGACTCCAGTTTAAAATATTAGGATAATAATGTACAATGGACATGAGCAATCCTAAAACCAAGGCAATAACGACTAAAACAAATACAAAATTTCCCAATAAACTATTTTGTGCTCCCAAAGGCATCCATTCTTTGGTCAGGAAAAACAAAACAACCACTAAACTGATTCCAATATTAATGTAATTAACAAAATGCTTTTTGCTTTCTTGCCACTTAAATGCAAACAATCCATTTATACCCAAAGCAATTAATGCAATTGCAACAAACGATTGTGTAAACACAAAAAACAATATACCTGCTGCTATAATAATAATATTCCAAAATCTGCTTAAGCGTTTCTTGTCAATTTTAAATTGAAAAATAATATGGGCTAATGCGGGAATGACCATGAGTCCAATAATCAAAGCCGAAATCATTGCAAAAGTTTTTGTGAAAGCAAGCGGTCTGAACAACTTTCCCTCCGCAGCCTGCATGGCAAATACTGGTAAAAAACTGATTATTGTAGTGGTTAAGGCGGTAATTACTGCAGATGCTACCTCAGTAACTGCTGTGTAAATTACAGCCAACAATGCTTTGCCTTTTGCTCCTTTATTTTCGGGCAATTCTATGTGTCGGATTATATTCTCAGTGAATACCACGCCAACATCAACCATCACTCCAATAGCTATGGCAATACCTGATAAAGCTACAATATTGGCATCTACTCCAAATTTACGCATACTAATAAAAGTCATTAGTACACCAATTGGGAGTAAACTAGAAATTAAGACCGATGCACGTAGGTTGAAGACGAGTATCAATACAACCAAAATACTAATTAATATCTCCAATGTTAAGGCTTCTTGTAAAGTTCCTAAAGTTTCTTTGATCAAACTTGTTCTGTCATAAAAAGGAATAATTGTAAGTTTGGAAACAGTGCCATCATCCAATATTTTACTGGGCAAACCAGTCGCTATTTCATCAATTTTTTCTTTAACATTGTTGATGACCTCCAGCGGATTTGCCCCATAACGAGCTACAACAACTCCCCCAACTGCTTCTGTACCATCTTTATCCAATCCACCACGTCTGGTTGCAGGTCCATAATTAACTTTTGCAACATCTTTAATTCGGATTGGAATATTGTTTTTGACCGTTACAACGCTTTTCTCTAAATCCTCAATGCTTTTAATATAACCCAATGCCCTGATAAGATATTCAGTGCGATTAAATTCAATAGTTCGCGCTCCAATATCCAAATTACTTTTTTTAACAGCATTCATTATTTGAGATACTGTAACACCATGTGCTTTCATCGCATTTGGATCAATATCCACTTGGTATTCCTTAACAAAGCCACCAATAGATGCCACTTCAGAAACACCTTTTGCTGATGTTAATGAATATTTCACATAAAAATCCTGAATAGTTCTAAGCTCTTGAGGATCCCAACCACCAGCCGGATGTCCATGTTTGTCTCTTCCTTCTAGTGTATACCAATAAATTTGACCCAAAGCAGTAGCATCCGGACCAAGAGAAGGAGTTACGTCATCTGGTAATGTGCCTGAAGGTAAAGAGTTCAACTTTTCCAAAATCCGGGTGCGACCCCAGTAAAACTCAATATTATCTTCAAAAATTATATAAATGCTGGAAACACCAAATATTGAATTAGACCGTATTGTTTTTACACCTGGAATTCCCAAAAGAGCTGTGGTTAACGGATAGGAAACCTGATCTTCAATATCTTGAGGAGACCTCCCAGCCCATTCAGTATATACTATTTGCTGATTTTCACCTATATCAGGAATGGCGTCAACAGGAACAGGATCGCGGGGAAAAATACCAGTATTCCAGTTAAATGGAGCTGTCATTATACCCCAACCAATAAAAACGATTAGCAAAATAAGTGTAACCAGCTTATTTTCAAGAAAAAACTTTATAGTTTTATTTAACATGTGAATTGTTTAATAATTATTTCAAAGTATTCAATAAATAAATACAGAAAATGAGATGGATGCTGGATAGGAAAGCTATAATTTACCTTTAATAAGTAAAGTTATAACTTAAGCATTAGCATCTCTAAAATAACTATTAAATGAGTAGGCGCTGAATCTGAATGTAAATATCAGATTCAATAAGAGGGGGTTTCCTAACTGAATACAAAGAAGCAATTCTTTCAGTATTGTCGAATTGTGTCTGATTAATTTCAACAAAATTGATTAGACTTGACAAAGCTAAAGCATTCTCTGATTGCTGAATATCCTCAACAACATAATCTTTATCAAATTGAATGGATATTGTCTCACTTTGACAACAATTTGGATTTGTACAGCATGTTTGCACTTCCTTAAAAATACTGATGGAAGCCAGCTCATCATGACAATAATGCACACTAACAACAACACCAACCGAGGAAATCAGTAAGATGAATGCAATAACAATGTGAATTATTTTTTTAATGTACATGCTCGGAATTGCGCAAAAACAATACCACAATGAAGTACCTGATTAGTTGTTTTGTCGGATTTTAAGGAGAAAAAGCCAATTTTGCATTTTTTCAGTCATTGAAAACCATCTATTTAATAATTAAATAGGATGATATTAATCATTCATAATTGAGAAGAAAATAAATATTTCACCATCAATTGGGAAAACCTAGATAAATAATCATAAAAAGAGAAATAGAATGTTTTAAACTATTATTAATCAGTAGCCTGCTGATTTT